>CACXKY010000060.1 GCA_902768325.1 Fibrobacter succinogenes | reverse complement strand
ATGGGCCCGGCGGCGGGTGAGTTCGGTGGCGAGGTCGTCGCCGAGGGTTCTCCCGCGCAACTTTCCAAGCCTTATGCCCTGCAGCAGTTCCCGCGCAGCGAGACGGTCAAGTACCTCACGCACACCATCCCGATGGCGAACGAGATTGCCGCAAGGCCCATCACGGATTCTACGGAGTTCTACGAGTTCGAAAAGCTCAAGCACAATAACTTGAAGAATTTATCTGTAAAGTTCCCGAAGGGCGCGATTAGCGTAGTCTGCGGCGTGTCGGGTTCGGGCAAGAGTTCCATGGTCATGGACGAAATCTTCCCGCGCCTCAAGAAGAAGTTCCAGGCCCGTGGCCGCAAGAAGCAAAGCGGTGAAGTGTTGCTGGTGGACCAAAGCCCGATTTCGGGTACGCCTCGCAGCACGCCCGCGAGCTTCACGGGCGTACTTGACGACATCCGTAGGCTGTTCGCCAAGTTGCCGCAATCCAAGATCAAGGGCTTCGATTACGGGCGGTTCAGTTACAACTTGGCCCGCGGCCGCTGCGAGGCCTGCGAGGGCCGCGGTGCCGTTGCCATCGAGATGCACTTCCTTTCCGACGTGTGGGAAGTCTGTGACGTCTGTGGCGGCAAGCGCTACAACCAGGAAACCCTCACCGTCACCTTCAAGGGCAAGAACATCGCCGATGTGCTCGACATGCGCGTCGCCGAAGCCTGCGAGTTCTTCAAGGACCAGCCGAAAATTTTGCCGAAACTGGAATGCTTGCGTGACGTGGGCCTCCCGTATGTAAAGCTTGGCCAGTCTGTCACCACGCTCAGCGGTGGTGAATCCCAGCGCCTCAAGCTGGCAGCGGAACTTGCCCGCAAGCCCGCCCAAGAGATGGTCTACCTGCTCGACGAACCGACTACAGGGCTCCACCTCAAGGATATCCAGATTCTCTGGAACATGTTGCGTAAACTTTCGGCCCGTGGCGATACTGTCATCGTCATCGAACACCATCCCGATATCATCCGCCTCGCCGACTGGAAGGTGGAATTGGGCCCCGTGGGTGGCGAAAAAGGCGGATATTTGCTCAATATGGGGGCAAATAACGCCTAATTGAGTCTGTTTGCTTACAAAAAGACTATCTTTTTGTAAAAGTTTTGAATAAAGATCACAGGAGATGCTATGTCTTTTGTCCGCTTACTTCCGCTGATGCTTCTTGTATCTACGCTTGCTTTTGCAGATAGTGACAAGAACTTCAAAATCCCGCTTAAGCATTTTAAGGCGGGAACGGTTGTCGAACCTATTGCCGATATGGCGATTCAGGGCGAAAAGGGCGTCTTCGTTTCGGAACAGTTGGCTTTCCCGCTCAAGGATAACAAGATTTACCTTCGTCATAAGAAGGCTCCTAAGTCTTACCAGTGGATGTCTGGCGACCTGGTCACGAAGAACCTGAAGAAACTGCATGCGTTCAGTTTGAAGGACAATTACCTGAGAATCGAAGACGTGGCCAAGATGCGTTTTTACGGCTCTCAGAATGCCAAGGCGTTCCAGGATGAGACGGACCTGTATTTTGACCGCGAATACATCTACTCTCCGCGTGTGCCGAAGCTGTTCTTTGTGAAGAACGGAAAGTGGCAGATTATTAACGAAACTTCTTTGCCCGGTGTCATCAAGTTTACCAGCCATGAATTGAAGCTGGAAATCTCTACCATGAAGAAGAAGTTTAAGAAGACCCCGAAAATGCTGTTCCCGGCCAAACCCGGGTTCCATGCATACGTATTCTCTGCGTCGGGCTGTCTGCCCTATGTGGATGCCGGTGTCGTGGAAGGTGGGGAAGTCCTTGAGTTTAAGACGGCCTTCTTGAAGCTTGAACAAGAAAGCCTCGCTAAAAAGAAACAGTTCACCATCAGCATTACGATGGATGACGTGAAGAACCTGCAGACGCTTGAAAGCACGGAAGCCCTTTATGACAGGTACATGGCCGAACTGGACAAGATTTCTGCGGCGATGGACAAGTCCATCTTTGAAGACCATTACCCCGTGATCCGTACGGCTTCTTCGTTCAGCATGAGCGAAAGCGATAAGAAGTATGCGGATTATGCAAGGCGCTATAACGAAACGAAGATGGAAGCGCGTCAGCTCTGGCGTGAATCCAAGATCGAAAATGCGGCCGATTTGAATCGCGCTCTTCACGAAAAGCTCGACGCCTTCCAGGCGCTCCCGCTTCGCGGCTCCATGATGCCGGCCTCGATCGAACCTGAGTTTACGGATGTTCCCCTCGATGCCTCTGTCGATTCGGCAAAGGCGGCGATGGCTCTGGCCCAGGCTGCTCTCGATACGGCAAAGAACGACACCGTGAAGAACGATTCCGTGAAGACGGATTCTACGAAGGCCGATTCTACAAAGGCGGATACGACGAAAACAGATTCCGTCACTACCGTCAAGAAGGAAGTTCCTGTCTCTGTCACCCGCAAGGAAGTCTCGAAGATCAAGATGACTTTCGGGACGGACCATGCCCGCTTTGACTTTGCCTGGGCTGGTACGGTTGTTGGGCTTCCCATGGATTCCCTCTATACCTGGATTATCAGAAGGCGTCCGGACTTGAAGATTTCCATTGAACTGCAGAACAACAAGCCCGTGTGGATCCACAAGAGCGAGACGGTGATTTGGCGTCACCATTACCGCTATGTGAATATGGAATTCCAGGTGGGGAAGGATACCTATAAGGGTATCGGTGAATTCACTTTGCCGGAATACCTCCTCAGCGAACCGGAGGTCCAGGAATGGCTCGATTCCTTGAAGAATCCTCCTCCGAAGGAAACTCCGAAGGCGAATCTGGATTCCGTCGAAATCAAGATGCCTTCTATCCTTGACCTTGCGACGTCGGCCCGAATCGTTCGCGATCCGAAGCGCGGTTCCCTTGCCATGATTGACTCGGGTTCGTTCCGTTACAAGGGCCATGTGGTGTCGATGTCTCCGTTTGCTATCATGACGACGGAGATGACGCAGAACCTTTATGAAAAATTGATGCAGTCGCTCGATTCCACAAAGCGTATCCCCGACCGCTCCAAGTACAAGCACCCGAACAAGCCCGTGCACAACATCACTTGGGACGATGCCCGCTTCGTCTGCCAGGAACTGGGCGGTGACTTGCCCTCGGAAGCCCAGTGGGAATTTGCCGCCCGTGCGGACAACGACGAAGGAGCCATCTGGGTCAAGGACTCCGTCCCGAGCCCGGGCGCTTATGCGGTGTATCGCGGAAACTCCTACAACCTGGGATCCAAGTTCCCGGAATACGGCCCGCAGCCTGTCGGCTCCAGAAAGGCAAACGCATGGGGCATTCACGATATGTCCGGCAACGTTGCTGAATGGACGCGCGATAAGTACTTCATGTTCTCCTTCATCATCGAACCGTCTAACCCGACCGGTGCCGCTATCGGCTCGAACAAGGTGTACAAGGGCGGTTCCTGGAAAGATGGGGAGAAGATGCTTAACGTGACGAAGTCTGATGACGAGGATCCGCGCTACTGGTCCGAAACCATCGGTTTCCGTTGCGTGTACCCGTATGAAGCCGTCAAGGAATAATTGTGGATATTCGATTTAAGTTTTTTCAGCGGCTCGTTGCCGCTCCGTACCTGCTTGCCATTTTAGGCCTCCTCCTCCCGCTGTTCAACGTGTCTTGTGCCGATACGGTCATTGCCGACCCTTCATTCTACGAGATGGCGAACGGGATTGACCTCGAACAGACGTTGAAGGAACCTGCTCTGGGTTACATTAAGAAGATGGAAACCAGCAACCCGGCGGCCATCGACCGCTTCAAGGCGACGTTCCCGGAATTCCCGAAGATCCAGCCGATCCCGCGCCTGTACGGGATTATCGGTGCGCTTGTCATTGCCGCCATCTTTGCGCTGATTGCACCGTACGGCTATTACGCCTCGCTGGGCTCTGTTGCGATGGGCATGCTATCGATGGTGTCCCTGTGGGCTTTTGTCGCGCAGATGGGTAAACTGTGCGGTATGCTCGGGATGAACGTGCTGTCTGTCGATCCGGCAACGGGAGTCTATTGCGCGAGTACGCTGATCCTGATCGGAACAGCGATGAACATGGCCGTTATCGCACGACCGATTGTTGACGAACTCCGCGCGAAGCGCGCCGCGAAGAAAGCCATTGGCCAATAGTCATTGGTCAATGGTCATTGGCCTCTTATAATCGCGCAGTCATCCTGGACACAACGTGTCCAGAACCCATACAGTTATATACAGTCCCTTGAACTAATAACTAATGACTAGTAACTAATAACTAGTTACACGTTGAACAAGAAGTACATGATGTCGCCATCCTGTACCAGGTAGTCCTTGCCTTCGGTGCGGACGAGGCCTGCTTCCTTGGCGGCGTTCCAGCTGCCGTGCTTAAGGAAGTCGTTATAGCTGAGCGTTTCGGCGCGGATGAAGCCGCGTTCGAAGTCCGTGTGGATGACGCCTGCGCACTGCGGGGCCTTGTAGCCTGCGTGGAACGTCCAGGCGCGGCATTCCTTTTCGCCCGCGGTGAAGAACGTGCGGAGACCCAAGATTTCGTAGCCCTTGCGTACCACAGCGTCGAGTCCCGATTCCTTCATGCCGAGTTCCTTGAGGAATTCAACCTTGTCGGCAGGTTCCATCGCGGAGAGTTCTTCCTCGATCTTGCCGCTGATGACGATGACTTCGTGACCGCTCTTCTGGGCGTATTCCTTCAGCTGTTCTACATAGGCGTTGCCGGTGAGGATATCGTCTTCCTTCACGTTGGCGCAGTAGAAAATCGGCTTGGCGGTGAGCAGGCAGAGGTCCTTGAGGACTTCTTCGATTTCTTCGCTGTCGTGCATCACGGTGCGGGCCGGCTTGCCTTCGGCGAGCGTCTTCTGCAAGGTTTCGCAGGCGGCGAGGCGGGCCTTCGCTTCGGCGTTGCCGGTACGGGCGCCCTTGGCTTCGGTGGCGAGCCTCTTTTCGACGGTGTCGATGTCCTTGAGCATCAGTTCCATCTCGATGACTTCGGCGTCGCGAACCGGGTCCACGGAACCGCTCACGTGCACGATGTTCTCGTCGTCGAAGCAGCGGATGACTTCCATGATGGCTTCGCATTCGCGGATGTGGGTGAGGAACTGGTTGCCGAGGCCTTCGCCCTGGGAGGCTCCCTTCACGAGACCGGCGATATCGACGAATTCTGTGACGGCGGGGACGATGGATTTCGGGTTGTAGACCTTTACGAGTTCGTCCAAGCGGCTATCCGGGACGCTCACCATGCCCACGTTCGGTTCGATGGTGCAGAAGGGGTAGTTCGCGGCTTCTGCGCCGGCATTGGTGATAGCGTTAAAGATGGTGGACTTGCCCACGTTCGGGAGGCCTACGATACCGCATTTGAAACCCATGTTAAATCTCCGTTTATGGCACGTTTTCGTGCCTGTTTTTTTTCGGGTGTAAAATTAGCTTTTTTTGACATTTTGTAAATGAATGATTTTTTGGTATCTGAAAAAAGCTCAAAAAAATAAGATAATTTCTAAGGGAAGGGTTGTTTGGACGACTATAAGAATTATAGCCGCTTTGGGATTAGACCTCATAAACGATCCTTGTTGTTGGGGTTCGTTCTTCCAGTTTGCCGGAGGAGTTTGGGTTGGAAAATCCGGTACGCTGTAGAAAGAGTGAGGCTAATCCCAAACGGCTGCCCTTTGTGCAGCCGTTTTAAGAAAATACCTAAAAATCGTCACGGTTGATTCCGTAGAGTCTGACGTTGTCTAGCCAGATTTCTGTGCCGTTGTAGGCAAACAGGCTGAAATGGGTAATCTTATCCTTGGTAGCATCCCAGCCGTGATAATCCCTGTGGACCGTATTGAAATCTTCCGGACGTACGACAAGGCGCGTCCATTTCGAGTTGGCCTTGGTCTTGTACGAAGCCTTGTAGTTCTTGTCGAAAGAGAAGTTTTCCAAAATGATTTCGATATCGCCGTCCCCGCGGACCCAGGCGACAATGGAATCCAGGCGGCTCCAGTCGTGCGTGGTGTTGGTGAGGCGCGTCCCGATGACCGCGAAGCTGGGGTAGGTCTCGTCGTATTCGAAATGGACTACGAGGCCGCTACGTCCCTGCGTGTCCTTCTGCAGGTATTCCGTCGCGTTCATGGTCGTCACCGTGACAGAATCGGTGTTGACGGAATCGCTTTCATGCAGCTGGATGTACCAGGAATGCTTGCGGAGGGGAGAGGGCAGGTCGTTGTAGGTCGAGGCACTGTCAAAGTGGAAGACTTCGACGGTATTCAGTTCGTACCACAGGGAATCGCTGATGTCTTTCCAGACATCGACCTGCTCTTGTGCGGGGTTGTAGATTTCACCCCATTCGAGAATCCACGGGGCGGTGGTGTCCTTGAGGTCTTCGATGAGGATGTTGATGGACGCGCTCTGCCGTGCGGAATCCCAGGAGTCAATCTGCATGGGCAGTTCGTTGCCGTCGTGGTTACGCAGGTGGATGTCGCTGCCGTCGCTCAGGGCTTCGTCGAAGTTGAAGTTCGTGGAGTCGAGGCGCAGTACCAAGACATAGGGCGCCTGGATGGGCCGCATCCAGCTCGAAATGAGCGAACTCGGGTTCAGTTTCATCGTCTTCTTGATGACCAGTTCGTCGGGGGCTTCCACGTGGCCCAGGTCGAGCGTGTCCTTGGACGGAATTTCAATTTCTGTCGCGGCAATGATTTCGTCGTTTTTGGTGTCCCAGGCCTTCAAGATGACTTTGCCGATAGGCATGTTCTTGAAGAAGAAGTTGCCGAGAGAGTCCGTCTTTACGACCCTGCCGATACCGGGCACATGGACCCAGGTGTACTTCTCGCCTTCGGGGACGCTGACCCAGCCCTTGACGGAGCCGTTGGCGGAGAGCGACGCCTTTTCGACGACGAACTTTTCGGAAAGCTTGTTGAGGGAATACTGGTACACGAGGACGGAGTCGCCATCGCCAATTTGGATGGTGTAATCGCCCTTCTGGTGGTTTTCAATCAAGATTTTGCCGTCCTTGGAGGCTTCTCCGCGGTAGGTATAGTCGTCATCGGCGATTTTTCCCGTCGTGTCGGCGATGTACCAACTGGGGAGGACCCTGTAGGCGACCCTCGATGCCTGTTCGCTGCCAGAGAATACCTGGATGGCCACCATGGCGCTTGTATCGGCAATGGCGTTTTCCGTCTCGGTCGTACCTCCAGCCATTTCGGAACTGGAGCATGCGAAAAGTATCGCAAGCGGCGCAAACAGGAATATTTTACGGAAAATAGCCATTACTTCGCGCTCTTCTTGTTGAATGCCACGGGGAACAAGGCCAGGTTCATCTGGAGGACGCGGGAGGGTTTCCCGCATTTGTCTACACGAATCTGTACTTCTTTCCTGAATTCTTGGATCATGTTCTTGATATCTTCAAAACCTTTCTGGTCTACAGCCATAGTAAGTGTAGAAATATCTCGATCGGACGGTGGAATTACTTCTAGGGATCTGGCCCCTATTTGCATCACGTTTGCCTGAAATTTGCGTATCGCCTGGGCCCTTTCTTCGCCTGAAATGTTGATATGGGCGTCCGACAGCTTGTAGCGGTCGTTCCCGAGGGGCAAGATGAAGCCCAATTCCTTCAAAAGGTCTATGCTTTCCTGGACCTTCTCTTCGCCAATGGAGGGTTCCAGGGTATCAGAAATTTCTTTGGCGTTGAGGCGGCCCTGGTTGATTTCGACCAGCGCGCGGATGACCGGTGTCCACCAGTCGCTCAGGTATTTTTGTTCCTTGTTGGTCAGGTAGTGCTTCTTTACGTCTCTAAGCAAGATGGCCTTGGCGAGAATTTCGGTCTTTGTCTTTTCGGATTTCGTACGGGAAGCAGCAAGCAGGAGGTCAAAGTACTGGGCGGCGCGGCCGGTGAGGCCGAGCACTTTCTTGATGGCGGGGACGCAGCGAACCGGGAGGTTGCGCTTTTTTTCGACTACACAGAAAACATGGCTCGCGTTAAGGCCGATAGCCATTCCAAGTACGCTATAGGAGTACTTGCTGTTGGTCTTTTTCTTCTCGGTATAGTAATCTTTGATTATATCCCGATAATCTGTATAATCATATATACTGGACATGGTTGATCCCCATATTTGTAAAAAAATATATAAATTAGGACTATCTCGGTCTTAACCATGAAGAATTTAATCGTTACCTTTTTGTCAATGGTGGCAATCCTGTTTCTGGTCCGTACGGTCATTACGGGAAAGGCCGAAATGGACAGCTTCCGCAAGCGGGAAGCCATGGTCGCCGAAGCCACGGAATGCCTGGAATCGGGCGATTGGAGCTGTGCCGAAAAGGCTGTGCGCGAACTCCTGTGTGATGCTCCTCACGATACGAACCTGCAAATGCACCTGGCCATCATTTTGTATGAGCAGGAACGGTACGAGGAATGCCGGTCGTATATCGCCTCGTTGAACTTCAAAAACCAGGATTTGGAGCTGATTGACAAGAAGGCGGCCTCGCTGATCCGCGAAATGGCGGAACTCGGCATAGAGCGTTCCATGCATTTCCGTGTGGAATTCGAGGGCAACCTCTCGAAGCGCGACGTGATGGAGGCCTTGGCCGTACTCGAGGTGGCTTACGATTCGCTTTGCCGCCTGTTCGATTTTCACCCGGAAAACAAGATGCACCTGGTGCTGTACGAATCGCCGCAGTACCAGGGCGTGGGGCCGCGCCCGGAATGGGTGGGGGCCGTGTACGACGGCAAGCTCCGTATCCCGGTGAACGTGATGGAGTACCAGGAAGTGTACCGCCCGATGTTCTTCCACGAGCTGACGCACGCCTTTGTCCGTGCGATGACCCGACGTCCCGTCCCGTTGTGGATAAACGAAGGAATTGCCCAGATTATCGATGCGTCCCGTACAGGAGCCCCTCGGCCGGAAGGCGGCGTGCCCAGTTTGGAATCCCTGGCGGCCCCGTTCGTCAACGAGAACAATACGTCGCGTGCGCTGTCCCTTTACTGGTATTCCCAGCGTATGGTGGAACAGCTCTTGCGCCGTAACGGGAATTTTGTGCATTTTAGGGAGTTCATCCAGGGCCTGGGAAAGCGGGATCCGGACGAAGTCCTTCAGGAATTTTACGGGGTGACTGCATCGCAGTTGCTCGACGAAGTCAAGTGATGCGGAGGGTGTGATGGCGGCAGCGCGGAAAAAGAGAATCGTAATCCTCGCGACGGGCGGGACCATCGCCGGCGTCGGCGAACCCGGTTGCGATACGGGGTACGTTTCGGGCCAGATGGCGGCAGAGGACCTGGTGAAGATGGTCCCTGAACTTTCGGAGTATGCGACGATTGCATCGGAGCAGATTTGTAATGTCAATTCCGACGACATGACGGACGCCCTTTGGCTCAAGCTTTCGAAGCGGATTGCCGAACTCCAGGAAGACGATGACGTGGACGGGATTGTCGTGACCCACGGGACGGACACCATGGACGAGACGGCGTTTTTCGTGAGCTTGACGGTCCGTTGCGAAAAGGCGGTTGTCTTTACGGGGTCGATGAAGCCTGCGACCGCGAAAAATCCGGACGGGCCTGCGAACCTGCTTGGGGCGGTGCGTACCGCGGCCGGCTTCGCGGTGGATGACGAGCCTCCTGCGAACCGCGTGTGGGTGTATTTTGCGGGCGAACTTTTCGATGCCCGCCGCGTGCAGAAATGCAGTGCGTCGGCCTTGGACGCGATGGGCGTCGATGGCCCGGGCGTTGGCGCCGATTGGAACGCTCCGGCGGAAAAGCGCTTCTTTGACGTGTCGGGGCTGGATTCCCTCCCGCGCGTGAACGTCGTTTACTTCACGGTAGACGCAAATCCCAAGATTCTGGAATATGCCGCCTGCGTTTCGGACGGCCTCGTCATCGCGGGGGCGGGCTCAGGCGAATTCAGCCTGCCGTGGGCTTCGGCTCTAGAAAAAATCGATATTCCGGTCGTGATAGCGAGCCGGACGCATCACGGTGGTGTGACGTTGAACGAATCGCTGGCCCCGGGTCGTATCAGTGCGGGTTCTCTCCCTCCGCAAAAAGCCGCGGTTTTGCTGCGCCTGGCGCTGACGTCGACGTCCAGGATTCCCGAAATCAGGCGTTTGTTTTCGGAATAGCCCTTCGAAAAAAAATATATGACTATTTTTAGGGCATGATGAGGTTTATTCTTGCCAGTTTGGCCAGTCTGTTTTTTATCGCGTGTGCGGGCTCCGGTGGACCCGGTGGCGAAGTTTCCGATAACGGCATGGGCGATACCCCCTGCGAGGAATGCGGCAAGCAGGGCGATATCGAACTGAAGATCACCAACGAGAAGTTTTACCGCGAATGGAACCGCAGTGCGTATTCCCGTATGGATTCGAGTGCGGTCGTGGGCGTTTTCCCTGCGTTGAAGGTCGTTGCCAAGCGGCCCGAAACCTGCAAGATGTGCCATAGCTTCAGTGCCGATGCGCTGGATTTCGACTTGGCGCATGTCGAAGACTCCTTGTTCGTCATGGCGTTCCCGAAAATGAGGCGTGAATTGATGTTGCCCGGGATGCGACTCCCTGACGAAGATTCGGCCTACATAGATACTTTGTCTGTAATGCTGTTGAAATCCAAGTTTGCCGATGGACTGAACCTCGAGGATGCGACCCCGTGGGTGGAAAGGGATGGAATCGAACAGTCCTACGCCCGTGAAGTCCCCGCAAAGCTCAAGAACCTGTTGAATGACATCGCGAGCCGTTACGAACTGCGCTACCTCTCGATTCCGGTGATGCTGGAGGTCTCCATGGACCCGAAGCTGGGCAAGAGCGGGGGATATACGTGGAAAATCGTATGGAGCCTGTGGGATGCCCGTTACGGGGAACTCGTTTTCTTGACGTATTCCGAATTTACCGCGGCGACCACAAGCCGAGTCGCTCCCGAGAAGGAATGGTCCGCCCCGTTTGCCCCGCGCCTCTGGAAGATGTTCAGTACCGACCTGAGCAAACTTGAAAATCATTGATTTTTGCTTCACCAGTTGTGCTCTACGGACGAGTTACAAGTTTCTAGTTGCTAGATTTAATATGTGAATTTCTCTAGAAACTATTAACTAGTAACTCTGAACTCAAGCATATGAATACCCCCTTCTACGTTTTTATGAAACTCCTGCCGAAGAATGCCGCTAGCCGTGCCTTCGGTATCGTGACGCGTCTTCGCCTGCCTATTATTTCGAAGCTGGCTCGTAACGCCTTTGCGTCTTATTACAAGCTGAACATGGATGAAGCGGAATACCCGCTTTCGCATTACCGCAATATCGGTGAACTCTTTATTCGTCGCTTAAAGCCCGGCGCCCGTCCGGTAGCCGATTCCGAAATCGTCTCGCCGGTCGACGGCGTGCTTTCGCAGACGGCGACATTTGACGGCCGTCAGGAACTGATCCAGGCGAAGGGCAAAACGTACCTGCTCAAGGATCTGTTGCGCGATGCCGAAATGGCGAAGCGTTTTGAGGGCGGTGCCTTTGCGACGATTTACCTCGCTCCTTTCAATTACCACCGCATCCACAGCCCCGTGAAGGGCGAACTCGTCGGTGCCAGCTACTGCCCTGGGACGTTGTGGCCGGTGAACCGCGGTAGCGTGGAACGCGTGGAAGGCCTGTTCTGCATTAACGAACGCCTCACCAGCCGTATCCGCCTGGAAGACGGTTCTGAAATCCTGGTGGTCAAGGTCGGCGCTACCAACGTGGGCCGTATCGGCGTCGTCTACAGCGATGACCTGCTCACGAACGCGGGCAAGATGCCGCACAGTGGCAAGCGCATGGACTGGGTCCCGTGTGAAAATGTATCCTTCGAGAAGGGCGATGAACTCGGCCGCTTCGAGATGGGCAGTACCGTGATTCTCGTGGTCGACAAGAAAATTCGCGAGCGTCACCCCGACTTGTTCAAGTCCCGCCTGGGGCAGGCGGTCAAGGTGGGCGAAGCCCTGTAGAAAGGGCGTTTTCGGGCGGAGCCGATGGTTTCGGTAAAGCGTTTTATTCTCGATGAACCGGCGCTTTTTTCGGCGACGGAAAAGTTCGTGCAATCGTTTTCGAAAGTCCCCGACCCGGTGATTGCCGTGGCCTCCAGGGCTTCTTCGCCCGAAGCAAAAATCGCCTGGACGCTCCTGGGTACAGACCTCTTTCAAGACAGAACCTGCTACGGTGTAGAAAAGGTCCTTGAGGCGCTTTTCGAGGCGTTCCCCGACGAGAAACTCTGGACTTTGCCCGTCCCGACGGCGACAAGAATCAACGAAGTCATCGAGAAGGTGCTGGACGGCGAACATTGGAGCCTCTTTGAACACGTGGCGGGAATCTTTTGGAGCGTAGGCTTCTTTGTACGTCGCCATCCTGACCTGGTGGCGTGGGTAGAAGGCCGCCTGCCCGAAGAAATCTGGCGCGACTTGGGAGAAATCTATTTCATGGGGAAGTCGAAGCCCCGTATCAAGGCGAATGCCGCCATATACCGCTTGGTGGCTCCCGCTCCGGCCGGTTTGGGAATGTCTTGCCGCAAGGGTGGCCCGCTGCCGCCGCTCCCGCTCACGATGGGCGCGCGACGCTTCCTCGCCATTTTAGGGCCCGCCAAGGACGAAGGCTTTTCGGGTCTGGAGCCCGCTGAAAAACAGAAGCTCGTCAACAATTACTGTACAGCGCTCTGCCCAGGCAATCCTTGCCTTGCCGCTCATGCCCTGCAGTTTTTCTTGGAAGACGGCAAAGAGGATTTCATTTGCCGCGAACGGACTTGCCGCTGCTCCAAGTGCGCTCTCTACGAGTATTGCGATTACGCAGAACACAAGGGCGACGGCGTATGCTAAATTTTAGTCGTATGCGTAAACCGGAAAAACATGTGGTGGACTCCTTGGCGGCCTTGCTGTTGTTCGCGCTGTCGTCAATCCTTTTGTCGTGCGCGCAGGAGCCCGAAGCCCCGGTAGACCATAACGCCATCTTGTACAAGAACGTTCGCCCCATTGGCGTCCATGTCTCGGAAAATCCCGTCGAAGAAAACATCGCGGCGCTGCAAAAGCGCATCGAACTCCGGTACCCGATCCAGGTGGGCGATACGCTGGACGTGTGCATCCTGGAATTCCGAAGTGACGTCTATGCTTTGGACTACTATATGAATAGCGGACGCTTCCAGGGAATCATCCCCATCTTGCGCGGCCCGTACCTGGAACAGAGCATCCGTTCCGACGCCCGCATCTTCATTTTCCGCCACGACGGTTTCCGCCGCTATGAACGCAGCGACCTGGAAAACTACGTGCGCAGTTTCCCAGGGTACCATGGCGGGTTCCCGCAGGAATTCTTGAGCTTGCCGTTCGAACACCGCGATATAGGCCGCACGTCCATCCAGACGCGGGCCTTTTTGGGGCTCAAGTCCTTTTTCCCGGTGCTGGTACAGAGCTATAGCGATGCCAACCTGCAGTGGAATGTGGCGCGCAGTTGGGAACAGGTTGACGAAGATGTCTATAATTCCTGGAAATCGCAGTTACACGTGGTCGTACCGGAGGGAATCCGGACGGACGGGCTAGTTTCGTATTTTACCGTGGGCGAGGGCGTTCACGGGATGGCGACCCAACTTCCCGGAGGCCGGGTCGTGGTCATTTGGGGCTACCTCGGGTGGTTTGACCTGGAACGCAAGTTCTTTGCCGCCAGCGACCGCATTTACGAAGCACGTTTTTAACTTTTATTTGTTATATTAAAATCATGGCTATTGAAAAACTTGCAGAAACTCTTTTGGAAAAGCTCCGCTTCATCACGCAGGCGGAAACGGTAATCGGCAAACCCATCCAGGCGGGCGAATCTACGGTCGTTCCCGTGAGTCGCGTCTCGGTCGGCTTCGGTTTCGGCGGTCACCAGTCCAAGGGAGACACGTCCGCCTCTGGCGGTGGCGCCTCGGTCGAACCGGTAGCCTTCCTCGTCATCAAGGGCGACGATGTGCGCATTATGCCCATCAGCAAGGACAGCTCGCTCATGTCGAAGGTCATGGACATCGTCCCCGACGTGGTGAACAAGTTCAAGAAGTCCGACGCGGAATAAAAAAGACCCTCGCCTTCGCGAGGGTGACGAATAAAGTAGGATGTCATGCCCGGCTTGTCCGGGCATCTCCTTTATGTAAAACAAAAAGCCCCGGCACATGGCCGAGGCTTAAATTTGTTTGTGTCGCGCGGGGCGCGGCCTCTTGGCTAATTAGCCGAGCACCTTCTTTTCGAAGTCGCCGAGGCAGTCGACGAGGGCCTGAACGCCTTCGACCGGCATAGCGTTGTAGATGGAAGCGCGGAAGCCACCCACGGAGCGGTGACCCTTGAGCTGCTGGAGGCCACGGGCCTTGGCGAATTCGAGGAATTCCTTGGCGAGATCGTCAGCCTTGTC
>CACXKY010000059.1 GCA_902768325.1 Fibrobacter succinogenes | reverse complement strand
GGCAGCACTGAATTCGTCTCCGAGAGGACTTGCGCCGGTGGCGATATGGACCAGTGCTCGCTCGATTCCCTGGACCGCAACGGTATTTCGCATACGACCTTCCACCTCTACGACCGCGACAAGGAACCGCGCAAGGGCGTGCAACTGGGCCTCTTTGCCACGCGCGCCGACGAATACCTTGTCGGTTCGCAGGTGAGCTTCTTAGTGAACAGCGCGAACAAGGATATGCGCGGCTTGCAGGTGACGGGCCTCGTGAACCTCGGCGAGAACGTGGACGGTGCCCAGATTTCGGGAACCGTCAACTATGCCGAAAGCTTCCAGGGCCTGCAATTCGGCATTGTCAACTGGGTCAACGACAAGTCCGACGGTGTCCAGATCGGCTATGTCAATGCCGGTTTCGATACGGTGGGCCCGGTGCAGGTGGGCTTTGTCGATTTCGCCAAGCAGACCGACGTGCAGGTTGGTTTTGTCAATGTGGCGGGAGCCTCCGACGTGCAGGTGGGCTTCGTGGACGTGGCGCCGGAAGCCGACGTGCAGGTGGGCTTCGTGGATGTGGCGGGCAAGTCCGATGTGCAGGTCAGTTTTGTGAACGTGGGCTACAAGGAAAGCGGCACGCAGGTCGGTTACGTGAATACGGCGATCGTATCGAAGGGCCGTCAGGTGGGCTTCGTGAACGTCTGTCTTGAATGCGAAAAGACCCCGATCGGCTTTGTGAGCTTTGTGGGTAACGGCGTATGGTCCGGCTCCGCCTACGTTAACGAGATGGGCGCTCTCGGACTTTCGCTCCACTTGGGAACGGCATATTTCTATACGGCTTTCGAAGGGGCTCGCCAGTTTGAAAAGGGAACGAACTTTGAACACTTCAGCGACATTTGGGAAAGCGGCTACGGATTTGGAACGCAGTTCGGCAAGTACGGCAGCCACTTCGAACTCGAATATATGCACTTCAATACTTTCGACAGGTTCCGCCTGAACGATGTCGACGCAGGGTATCACCATCGACTGCGCCTGGGGTATGTGCTCCGCCTGCTTCCGGGAATCGGTCTCGGCGTCGGCGGAACTATGAACGTGGCGACCCAGGGCGAGCAGGACGACGTAATCCTCAAGCCGCGCGGCAACTACCACGACGACGTGGGAAGCAAGAACCACAAGGGTCGCGTGTGGCCCGGATTCTACTCGGGTATCACCGTCGGAAGATTTTAAATAAAAAAGTGACACTTTCTACTCCTTTGTGTGTTACAATGGCAAATAGGGACCCCTATTTGCTATTTTTTGTTAGAATACGGGAATTTTGTTGAAAGTCTATACTGGCATAATCGTTTTGTTTGCGGCTGTGGCCGCCCTGGCGCAAGAACCGGCGGCGGAAACGGCCGGGGATTCCGCGCAGGTCGCGGGAATCGTTTTTAATGGCGTCGTGCAGGATCCTTCCTTTACCGCGGGCGAAAAACTGAACGTGGAAATCCTCGAATCCGGCGAAGCGCTGCAGACTACCGTCGGCGAGCCGTTCCAAGTCGTGCTTCCCGAAGACACCCTCTGGAACGTCTGCGTCACGAATTCCGACACCGCTGGCGCCGAAAAGGAAAAGTGCTACGAACTCAAGTACGTGGGCGCGGAACGCAGCTTTTCGCAAACGCTGGGCGATGCTTTTGCGGAACCGGACAGCGCAAGTGTTGGAGAAGGGGAGGGCGCTCCCCTCGCTGCTGCCGCCGACGCGGCATCCGCTACCCCTTCGAGCGGGGACACACCCCAAAGGCGCCATGCCCACGTAAGCGCTGAAGCGCTAAGTGGTCAAAGGCCGCAACGCCCCGCCGCAGGCGATTCGTCAGGTGTCATCCTGAGCGGAGCGCAAGCGGAGTCGAAGGATCCAGACCCGAATTCCTCCGCTCCCACCGACACAGAGCAGCCTGAAGACGTCGATGTCGACGCGCTTCTTGCCGGCGGCGACAACAACAAGGTCACCGAGCTCAAGAAAGTCGTGGTGCAGCTGCGCAAGCGCCCCAAGCGCAAGCCCGGCGAATCCGTCGTTTCCGCAAAGTCCATCAAGCGCATGCCCGGTCTCGCCGAAGCCGACGTGATCAAGAGCGTGCAGGCGCTCCCGGGCGTGGTCGCCAGTTCCGATTTCAGTTCCAAGATTTACGTGCGCGGTGGCGCCGCCGACCAGAACCTCTTCTTGTTCGACAACGCGGTCGTGTATTCCCCGGTGCATTTCTTCGGCCTCTTCAGTACGTTCCTCGTGGAAGGAATTGACGACGTGCAGTTCTACAAGAGCGGGTTCCCGGCGCAGTACGGCAACCGCCTGAGTTCCGTGCTCAAGATGGACGGCCGCGCCGGTGGCCAGGACACCGTCGACGAATGGTTCAGCAAGTCGAGCATCAAGATAAGTACGTTCGCGGCTCAGGCCCATACCGAAGGCCACAAGGGCCCTGCCCGCTGGGTGGTCGCCGGCCGTACCACCTACATCGGCTACATGCTCGACCTGATGAACGCCTTGGGCATCATGGATTTGGATCTCGATTACGAGTTTACGGATTTGCAGGGCACGTTCATGTACAACGTCACGAACGATACCCGCCTGAAGTTCAGCTTCTACATCGGCAAGGACCGCCTGAGCTTTGACCCGCTCTACATGGACTGGGGCAACGTCGCTATCCCCATCAACATCTCGCACCGCATCAACGGCAACTGGGACTACAATGTGACCCTCGCATACAGCGAGTTCTACCAGACCATGAAAATTAGCGACCTCATGTCCATCGAGATGTTCCTCTACACGTTCTCCGCCAAGCAGTGGCTAAACTACCGCGGTATTGCCAGCCATACGCTCACCTTCGGTTATGAACTGGAATACGACTATGAACGTTACCAGGAAAAGATGGCGACCGTCTCCGTGGCCGATATACAGGAACCCTTCCACCATGTGGGTTTTGTACAGGATGCTTGGAAGATTACGCCGGATTACTTGCTGCAATACGGCATGCGCTTCAACTACCATGAAGCATCGGAACATTTTGGCGTGGAACCGCGTGCGTCCCTTACCGTCAACCTCGACGATACCAAGACGCTCGAATTCTATGGCGGTTATTACCTGCAGTACCTGAACGCATTGGTGTATACCGACCAGGAAACGCTTAACGACTTCTATTACCCTGCGACCAAGACGTCGAGCGGCCGCCAGATCAAACCGGCCTCCTCGTGGCTCTTTGCGACGGAATATAGCCAGCGCGGAATCCTTGACGATTACGATGCGACCGTGGGCATTTACTACAAGACGCAGAATAACCTCAATACGTTTGTGACGCAGCTCGATACGAACGAGGAATCTCAATCCAAGAGCCTCGTGCTGGCGGACCAGTTCGGAACGGCGGAAGCGTATTCCTTCGGTTATGAACTTTCCTTCCGCAAGGAAAAGGGCTGGTGGTTCGGCGGTATCAACTGGAGCCAGAGCATCAGCGTGATGAAAGCCGACGACGGCACGAAACCTTATTACCCGAGCTGGCACCAGCCCTACGCACTCAAGATGGACTTGGGCTTTAACTGGCGCGGCCCCGAAGAATCCCTGACGGTGCACCCGACGCAGAAAGATATGTACGTGCGTTCCTCGGTTATCCTCAAGTATTCGGCAGGTATGCCTATCAGCGAATACAAGGGCTATTATCTCTCGGAGCATCTCGGTCATCAGGAGTATTCCGACAACGTGGTCGTGGTTCCGGGTAGCCGCAATGCGGCCCGCCAGACGGACTACTTCCGCATCGACGTGAAGGCGATTGACCTCGGTCGCGAGGGTAAGTGGAATTTCAGCTGGACCATCATCAACTTGACCAACCACGATAACATGTTCTATACCTTCTACGACACGCGCAAGAACCCTCCCGAGAAGACTTCTATTTCGCAGTTCCCCTTTTTACCGATTATGCTGAACTATGAATATTATTTCTAGACGAGAGACGAAAAGGTTGCAAGGCGAGAGTCAGTTCGACAAGCTTGCTTGTCGGCATGACCGAGCCGCAGCACCGGACGCCGAAGGCGTCAAAGACGAGAGACGAGAGATGGGGAAGATAATTGGATCCGTTCTTCTTGTGATTGCACTTGCGCTGACTGCGTGTGGTGACTTCCATGGACCGTGGGAATACTATCCCGAGGAACGCGAAGTCTATACCGGCATTTTCACGTACGGTTACATCCTCTCCGACGGCGGAACCGATATCTGCTTCTCCAAGATTTACGAACTTGACGAAACGTCGTCGCAGAATTTTGCGTTCTACGACAGCGCCCGCGTCACGGTGCAAGGGCCGTTTGATATTGACGGAGACGAAACCGATACGACATTGGTGCTTTCGCCCAAGGCGGGCAAGCCGAACTGCTTCTACAACGAAATGGACGGCATCACGGGCAAGTCCTACAAGATGGACGCCTATTTCGAATGGGACAGTGCTGGCCATGCGGCGAAATCGCGGTTCAAGGCCAAGGCCGAAATCCCGAACGCCATTACGATTCCCGGGATGAACGTCCCGCTGCCGGATGGCAGCTACGAATGGAGGGAATACAACGATTCTACGGAGTTCCACGTCAAGTTCCTGGAATTCCCGATGGACATGGAGTTCGTCAAGTGCGACGTGGATTATGACAGGACCGTGAAGGGCGTCATCTCGGTGATGCGCTACGGCATCTCGAATGCGGAATCGCAGAAGACGACCATCAACAACATGCTCAAGGGCATGACGGACAAGGACTCGACAGGTTATAGGGGCATTGCCATGCACGATCCGCTCGAGCGGAGCGAAAACCTCGGGTATACCATAAGCCGCTGGGTTGCCGATTTTAATGCGCTCGATACGCTTTACCTGATGAACATGATGATGCCGCTTGGCAAGATTTATGTGGATTTCTATGCGACCGATGCCGCCTACATCGATTACGAAATGAAGGTGACGAATTCGTTCAGCGATTCGCGCATTATTCCCGAATCCAATATCGAAAACGGCCTGGGCGTATTCAGCGGCATGGCCAAGACGACCATCAGCCTGTATGTCGATGGCAATGGCGTGAGCATGGAACATATCGCTTGGCGTAACTGCGACGAGACGGAAGGGGACGATGCGGATAGCTGGGATTCCCGCGGTTGCAGGCTCTACCAGGATGTCGCCTGTTCCGGGATGCCTTCTGACAGCTTGGACGGATCAAATTTGCTGGATGTGAACGAAACGGCCTACCTGTATTACAGGAAATCGGAATACATGAAGGACAATTCCACCTGCTATGCTTCGCACGTGAAGGCGGCGATGATGCTCGATACCACCAAGTGGACGGAATTCTTGCCCAAGAATATCAGTTCGGAAGACAAGTCCAACGCCTACTCCGATGGCCTCAAGCGTTATTGCGTCGCTTCGAACTTCGAAAGCAATGGCATTGCGGATTGCGGGTCGCTCGAAAAGGCGTGCCTTGAAAGCGGCGAAGAAAACTACTGCAATGTATACCTTTGGAACTGGTGCGCAGACCGCAACTGGAATCTGGATTACGAACAGTGCCGTATCGGCCTGGTGAGCCGCTACTACATCAGGGGCCTCAAATCGAGCGTTATCAAGCGTGAAGTCAAGGCCATTTGCGACGAATACAAGTACCCGATTTGCAAAAAATGGTAGGAAAGGCTCCGTTTTTGCCTTAAAATTTCAGTTTCTCCCGAATTATTTATAATTTAGATTATAAGAAGGAGAAATTGAAATGCTTGTATGTCCGAAATGCGGCGCCGCCATCGGCGAAAATGATGTCTATTGTGCAGGGTGCGGGACGATGCTCCATCGGGTATGTTCCCATTGCCATGCCTTGATGCCCTTGACGGCGAAGTTCTGCAGTAATTGCGGAACCAAGTTTGAAGAGGCCAAGGAAAACCACGTTTTCTCGATACCGCTTCCCATCGAAAAGAACGGCTTCATGATCGATGGCCGTGACCAGCAAAAATACAAGATGGTGAAAATCGGCAACCAGATTTGGCTTGCCGAAAATTTCCGTTTCAAGTCGACGGATTCGTTTGTCTACGGGAACAACGAGGATATGGCCGAGAAATATGGCCGCCTTTATACTTGGGACAGTGCGCGGATTGTGGCACCGCCGGGCTGGCATCTCGCCACCCGCAGGGATTTTAACGAACTCGGGCGGTTCTGCAAGAGCCTTGGCCAGGGAATGGTCGGGACGATGTTGAAATCGAAGGACGCTGAATGGAAAACTAACGGGATTTTCGGCCCCGGTACGCCAGGCTCCGATGCGGTCGGCTTTGCGGCCATGCCGTATGGCGTGCGTACGAGTGCCGGCGTGTTCAGCTACCTGGGTTCCTTTGCGTACTTCTGGTGCGCCGACGAAGAAAATATGGGCCGCGCCTACTACAGGCACCTCAGCTATTTTACCGGAGCGTATCAGGAATGTTCCAGTAAAAAGGAATGCGCTTTTAGCGTCCGGTTGGTAAAAAATCAATAATCAAAAAAAAGGCGAAGGTATGACAATAACACAATTCGAAAACGGGGATTCCCTGACTTTGGCCGTAGAAGGGATTATCGATTCTACGACTGCACCTGACTTCGAAAAAGAAATGCTGGCTGCCGGTGGCAAGACCAAGAATCTCGTGGTGAACTTTGCCAAGGTGGACTTCATTTCTTCTGCAGGGCTTCGCGTACTTTTGCTGTCGCAGAAGAAAATGGCGGCTGCAGCGGGGAAGATGACGCTTGTGAACGTAAGTGAAGACGTCCGCGAAGTTTTCGAGCTGACGGGCTTTGTGAACGTGCTGGACATTGCCTAGCGGGGTAAAGCGGTGCGGCTGAAAAAGCTCCCGGTGGTAACGAAGAAGGTTGTGGCGGTGGCCCTGGTTGTCGGCCTCGCTCTTTGTACGATTGTCTTCGCGGCGGGCTACTGGGCTTTTTCAAAGCAGTTCGAAACCCAGTACGATTCGAGCATCCGTTCCATTGCTTCGGCGGCCCGCGAGTGCCTGCATCCCGATGATTTCAAACGTTACCTCGATAGCGGCGAAAAAGATTCCGCCTACATGCAGACGTTTGCCATCTTGCAGGATTTTGTCGACAAGTTCGATTTGAACCTCCTGTACGTTTCCAAGGTGGAACCGCCGGACTACACCCGCATTACCTACATCTTTAATCCCGTCCGCAAGGGTGGCCGTTGGTCGGAATACCCGCTGGGATATTTCGAGACGTATGTGGAACCCGAATACAATTCTTCTGCGAAGCGCGTGGTCGAACATGGCGAAGTGATCGTGCGCCATACCGAAAAGACGCGGAGCGGATCGCACATTACGGCGATGTACCCGGTCCTGGATTCTTCGGGCAAGGTTGTTGCGGTTATCGGGGTGCAGAAGAGCATCCAGGAGTATGTCTCGGCGCGCTACAGTTTCGTGAATTTTGTCGTGACAACGGAAATCGTCTTTGCGCTGTTGCTGGTGCTCCTCTTCAGTTCGTTCTTCAACAGGCGCGTCATAGACCCCATCATGTTGGTGACGCAGGAGGCAAGCCAGTTCGTGAGCCGCGGTGGAGAGCCTTCCGATAAGCTGCTTTCGCTAAAGAACAGGGATGAACTGCGGACGCTTGCGGAGTCCGTGCACCGCATGGAAACGGATATCAAGAAGCATATCGAAGAACTGTCCCGCGTAACGGCCGAAAAGGAACGTTTTGAAACGGAACTCGGGATTGCGTCGCGTATTCAGGTCGCCATGCTCCCCAAGGTGACCTTCCCGGACCGCGCCGACTTTGATTTGTTTGCGACCATGACGCCCGCCAAGGAAGTGGGCGGCGACCTTTACGATTATTTTTTGATAGACGATGACCATCTGCTTTTGGTCGTGGGGGATGTTTCGGGCAAGGGCATTCCGGCGGCGCTGTTCATGGTCGTCGTGAAGACGCTCATCCACAGCTATGCCGAACAGCAAATGAGCCCTTCTGCCATTTTCGAGACGACGAACGATTTGATTTGCAGGGGAAATTCCCTGGGGTACTTTATCACCTGCTGGCTCGGCATGTTGACGCTCTCGACAGGGGAAATGAAGTTCGTGAACGCGGGCCACAACCATCCTGTCTTGGTGCACGGTGGCGAGGCGGCATTCCTCAAGACAAAGCCCAATTTTGTGTTGGGCGGGATGGATCACCAGAAGTACCAGGAACATACGGTGACGCTTGTGGCGGGCGATGCGCTGTTCCTTTACACCGACGGCGTGACGGAGGCCAATAACGCCCAGCGCGAACTCTTCGGCGACAAGCGCCTGATGCAGGCGATGGATGCCTGTATGGGCGAAAATCCCGAAAATGTATGTAAAAACGTGATGGAACGGATAAATACCTTTGTCGGTAATACACCCCAGTTTGATGATATTACTATGTTGTCTTTCAGGTATAACGGAAAAGAGGGAACTTTGAATCGTAATACTCGCGAAAGTCTTGAAAAGACGATGGAGGCAAGGCCCGAAAATCAGGCCGCCTTCTCTTCGTTTGTCGAAGAAGCCCTGGACAAGCACCAGTGCCCGCGAAAGGCGAAGATGCAGATTTTGGTCGCTCTCGACGAAATCTACAGCAATATCATGAAGTTCTCTGGCGCAAACCAGGTGACGATCGCCATGGATATCAACGACGGTTCCTTCACGGCCAAGATTACGTTTATCGACAACGGGGCTCCCTATGACCCGCTCAAGGCCGCCGACCCGGATGTTACGTTGGCTGCAGAAGACCGCAACGCTGGCGGACTCGGCATTTTCATAGTGAAGAAGACCATGGACGGTGTTTCTTACGACCGCAAGAACAACTGCAACGTGTTTACGATTGAAAAGAAGCTGGACGCCTAAATTCTTTAAAAAAAGTCAAATTTTTTTATAAACTCGGTGACACTTTGGGTGGATTCGGGTGTTTTAATTATGTAATTTTGATACCTAACCTATTGCGGAATGTTATGAAACGATTGTATTTTTTGCCCCTGGCGCTATTGGTCTTGTCCCTTACGGGGCTTGCTTTTGCCGACCGCGCCTCTGAAATCCAGGATTTGAAGCTTGAAAAAGAAAAGCTGAATTCCGAAATCCAGAAGCTGAACCGGCAGATTGCCGCGACGGATTCGATGCTCAAGGCGGACGATTCCCGCTACAAGACGCTGCAGCAGCGCTACAAGGCCGATACGGAGCGCCGCCGCGGTGAAATCGACAGCCTGAACGCCAAGATCCGTACGGTGGCGGAACAGCTGCAGGAAGAACGCGGTAAGCAGGCGCGCGCGAAGAACCGCAGCGAAAACATCGCTGCCAAGCGCAAGGCTTTGCGTTCGGCGCTTGCCGCCATCAGCAAGCAGCTCGAAACGCAGGTGGCGCAGACGGTGCCCTGGGAACGTGAAACGAGGCTTGACCGCGTCAAGTCCCTGACTCGCGATATCGAAGGCGGGAACGCAAGCGAAGAAGAAGCCTTTTCGCGTCTCAAGTCGCTCATTGCCGAAGAGACGAAGTTCGGTGACGAAGTGGCCGTGGTCAACAGCCCGCTTACCCGCAAGAACGGCGAGCTCATCAATGCGACGATTTTGCGTATCGGTAACCAATGGATGGTCTATTCCGACGACAACGGGACCGTCTACGGGAATCTCGTCCGCCGTCTGGATAGCAACAATGTGGTTTATGAATGGAACGAGGAGCTGAACCTCGAAGAACGCAGCGCAGTGAAGCTTGCGATTGAAGTGAAGCAGGCGAAGAAACCTCCCCAGGTCGTGAAATTGCCTGTGAGCCTTTCTGTGGTGGGAGGTGAGAAATGATTTTAGACGAGAGACGAAAGACGAGAGGCGAGAGAATGTCTAAAGGTGTGGTCGAAGGATCTAGGCTTGCATTATTTGCCTTGTTGCTGTTGGCCACATCGGCATTTGCATGGCCGTGGTCTGATTCCGGTGAAAAGAAACAGTCCGCCGAAGACCAGGCGCGCATCAAGGATTCCCTGCAGACGGTCGAAGTCCGCAATTTGCAGCGCGAAGTCGAAGCGCTGACCCGTATTCGCTTACAGAAGGCCGACTCGCTCGAAAAGCTGGAAGCCGAGCACTGGAAAAAGCGTTATGCCGAATCGCAGCTGACCGAAGAACACCAGGCGGAAACCCGTGAACTCGATGGCCGCTATTCCAAGCTTTCGACGGACTTGGGCCGTGTTAGCGAAGAAGTCATGGCGAGCAAGAACGTGACGGGTGAAGCCGAAGAAGACGCGAAGTCCGAAGAGAGCGCCTATGACGCCCTCAACACGCAGGTAAAGCTTTCTATCGACAAGACGCTCGGCGAAGTGACCGGCGATTACCCGGTGGGTATGAACGGCAGGTTGTTGCGCTTGAAGCAGGCCGCGGCGGAAGCCGACGCGAAGGTCCCGAATACGCTGGGGGCTGCGCGCGGTTACCTGACGGACTTGTTGCTCCGCCATGAACTGACGTACACGCAGTCCTATGGCCGCGAAGTTTCGCAGGTGGGCAACCGCCCCGACGTGAATGTAGATCGCCTGCGCCTCGGGACGGTATTCCTGGGCGAAGTCGCGATAGACAATGGAGACGTTCAGGCGTTGTTACGCTCTGGCGCCTTGCAGGGAAAGGTCTTTGAATGGAATGCGACGCTCCCGCCCGAGATGGCGGTGAACGTGAAGACCGCGGTGCAGCAGGCTTCTACCGGCACCAAGGTGGAAATCCCGCTGGACGTTTTGCAGAACAAGGCCATCAAGAACGCGATTACCGAAACGAAGGAACTCACCTTGAAGGAAGAATTCCAGGCTTTCTTCAAGAAGGGCGGTATTGTGATGTACCCGCTCGCATTGGTGGCAATCTTTGCCTTGCTGCTTTGCCTGGAACGCTTCTTGGTGCTCACTTACCGCGGGCACTTGAGCCGCAGCTTTATCAAGAAGCTGAACGGCTTGGTGAAAGAGACGCGTTACGAAGACGCTGCCAACCTTTGCCTCAAAAAAGAGACGAGCCTTTCGATGGTGTTGTTCGCCGTGCTGAACCGCGCCCGCGAAAAGCGTGAAGATGCGGAACGCTCCCTGCAAGAGGCGCTGCTCCGCGAACAGCCGAAACTGGAACGCCGTATGGGTCTCCTTGCCGCGATGGGAACGATCGCTCCGCTGCTCGGGCTTCTCGGTACGGTGACGGGTATCATTACGCTCTTTACCGTGATTACCGAGGTTGGCACTAACGATGCCCGCGTGCTCGCTGGCGGTATTTCCGAAGCGCTCGTGACGACGGAAACGGGCCTCGTGATTGCAATTCCTGTGATGATTTTGCACGGGCTGTTGAGCGAAAAGATTGAAAAAGTCACTAGTGAAATGTATGTGCAGAGCACCGCTTTGCTGAACCGTATCTTCGGAAAGGAGAACGTCTAAGTTCCCTGAGCTTGCCGAAGGGAACAGCGTAAGACGGTAAACAAGAAGGACAGTTGATGAGTAGCTACATGTACATACTGAAATGTTCTGACGGCTCTTTCTATACAGGAAGTACAAGAGACTTAGAAAAGCGCGTCATGGAACATAATATGGGCATGGGAGCGAATTATACTCGAAAGCATCGTCCTGTGGAACTTGTTTATTATGAAGAATTTCAACGTGTTGATGACGCTTATGCAAGAGAAAAACAAGTGCAGGGCTGGAGTCATTCAAAGAAAGAAGCTTTAATTCAGGGTCAGTTCGGCAGGCTCACTGACCTTGCCAAGTGCACCGCACTTAAACAGATCGAAGGATAAATTGAATAACGCTCATTACATATTCGTAGAATCGCTGCGAAACACGTACGAGGCTGGCGGAGTGGTCATGCTCCCGATCCTCCTCGCGGGTGTCATCGGTTTCTACTTCCTCTTTTCCAGCTGGTTCCGCATCGGCCGTGACTTTTTCCGCAAGGATATCCATAGGGTCATCAAGCGCATGCGCCTGGACCTGAACGGCGGAAACGAAGAGTACGAAAAGAACGGTGAACCGCCGAGTGTCGCGAAGGCCTTGCGCCGTTTGCGCAAGCGCGGTGGGCTTCTTTCGCGGGAACTCTGCTATGCGATCGAGGTCGCGAATGAAAACCCCGAAGGATTCCGCGACTACATGCAGGTGCGCCTTGCAAAGACGGTGCGCTACATGGAACAGGGAAACCACGTGGTGTCGGTGATGGCCTCTGCCGCTCCGTTGCTCGGGCTCCTGGGAACCGTGACGGGCATGGTGTCGACTTTTGAGGTGATTACGCTTTACGGAAACCAGAATCCGGTGCTTATGGCCGATGGTATTTCCGAAGCGCTCATCTCGACGCAGAGCGGGCTTTTGGTGGCGTTCCCGCTCACGCTTTTGAAACAGCGCCTGGATGAACGCGTAGAAATTTTGCGCCAGAAGATAGAGCTTGGCGCGACGGTAATCGAGAACTATTTTGTGGAAAAGGCTGAAGGCTAATTATGGAATTCAACTTGCCGAGAAGAAAACAAAAGGATATGGGCATCGAGATGGGCCCGCTGATGGACATCGTGTTCATATTGCTCATCTTCTTTGTGGTGACGTCTTCGTTTACCCGCGAAACGGGTGTGGACGTGACCAAGCCGCAGGCGCAGTCTGCAAGCCAGCTCGAAAAGGAAAACCTGCTGATTGCCATTACGCGTGAAGGGACTATCCACATGAACGAACGCCAGGTGGACCTCGCAAGCTTGCAGGACATTTTGAAGCAATCGCTCGCGAAGGCTCCGGACCGTGAAGCTGTGGTGATTGCGGACAAGGGTGCCGAAACAGGTGTGCTTGTACAGGTAATAGACATGTGTAATATGGCCGGGGTAAAGAAAGTTTCTATCGCGGCACAGGCGGAGTAGGATTAGACGAGAGAACGGCGCTGCGCGCCTACAGACGAGAGACGAAAGATTTTTTAGTGGAAAGTGTCATCCTGAGCGGAGTCACGAAGTGACGTAGTCGAAGGATCCAGGACTTTATAATGTTGAGATTGTTGAAGAAAATTTTCAAGCGTTTTAGCATACTGCTCGCGGCGGTTCTCGCGAGCGCTGCGCTCGTGTTCTCCGTGACGATGGCGAACCTTTTCTTGACGGGCAAGGTGTTCCACGAAAAGAAGTACACCAAGACAGAAATCGCCGTGAAGAAGGTGGAAGAAGTCGAAAAGAAGATCGAGAAGAAAAAGCCGGCGCGCAAGCCGAACCGCCAGCGTTCCAATTCCCGCTCGCCCAAGGCGGGGCCGCGACTTGCGATGAATCTAGGGGCTGTCTCGGGAACGGCCGGTGCCGCCATCAGCGACGAACTCGTAGCCGATTTCCGCGGTGGGGCGCTCTCTACCGAAAAGGGCGATGTGGACAAGAAGCCCGAAAGCCGTGCGATGCCGAATTTCCAGGTGCCGCCGCAGATCCGTGACCGCGAAATCGATGCGATGTTGCGCCTCAGCTTTTGTGTGGACGTAAGCGGAAAGGCGTACGATATCAAGGTGCTCGAGGAATCTCCGGCGGGCTCGGGGCTCGCTGCCGCAGGACGTGACGCACTAGGGCGTATGACGTTCGCTCCGGCGGAAAAGGGCGGCAAACCGGTACCCTTCTGCGGGATGGAGCAGCCGTTTGAAGTGAAATTCAGGGATTGATTTAGACGAGAGAACGGACCTACGGTCCTACAGACTAGAGACGAGAGAATTATAATGGCGCTACGCGCAAAGAGTAAAAAAAATGATGATGAAAGGAATGATAAGTAAGTTTAATAGATTGATGAGCTGCTCTCATTTTGCGCCCCTCTCGTCTATCTTGCTCGTCCTTGCGACAGCCTCTTGTTTCGCCGCGCAGTCTTCGTACGACTTGATGGAACGTGCAAATGCCCTTTACCGCGAATCCCGCGGGGCGGACCCCGTCGCGACCAGTTTCAACATCGCGAACAGCTATTACCAGAGCGGCATGTATGCCGAGGCCGCCGCCACCTACCGCAAGGCCGTCGACTATTCCGAAGGCAAGTTCTCGCCCGCGCTCTTCAACATGGCGAGCGTGTATTTCCGCCTGCGTCAATATCCCGAATGTGTGGCGGCGTACCACCGCGCGTTGAAACTGGAACCGGAAAATGTTTCCGGTTGGCTTTACTTAGGCGAAGCCTACAGTAAAACCGGCGACGGGGTCGGCGCCCTTAGAGCCATCGAAAAAGCCTATCAGCTCGACAAGAGCGACATCAGCATCGTCTACCAGCTTTCCGAAGCGAACATCGCGCTCGACGACTACGACCGTGCGGTCGCCGTAATCCGCGAAGGCTATGCCGCCCATCCTGACGAAATCGACTTCCTCGTTTACCTGGGCGACGTTTACCGCCTGAACAAAAAATACGAAGAGAGCGCCGGTGCCTACCGCGAAGCGCTGGGCGTCCGCCCCGACGATACCGCCACCATGTACAAACTGGCCGACGTCCTTGCCGAAGACAACAAGCCGTTCATTGCCATGGACGTGCTCAACAACATCACGCAAATCAAGCCCGACTTTAGCGATGCCGCTATCTTCCTCGGTAACCTCGCGTACGATGCGAAGTTCTATGACCGTGCCGAAGCCGCTTACGAGCTGGCCGCCAAGCAGGGCAACGCGGAATCTGTTTTCGGTTTCAAGAACATGGCCTACGACGCCCACGCCGAAAAGCGTGACGACGAAGCCTTGCGTCTGCTGCGCATCGCCCAGAAATACTTTCCCGACGATGTCACCGTCCAGGCGGACATAATGGAATTCGAGAAAAATTAAAAAAGTCCGGCGTGTATGCCGGACTGGATTCTTTTAATAGTTTTTTACGCAGCGTACGGGAACCCAAACTTCATCGTAGTCATAATTATGGAGAAAGATTTTCTTCTGCGGCCCCTGTAACAAAAGGTAATTTTGTTTGGAAGCATTGTTGTAGACCCATAGGGTTGTGTTGACACCATGGTCCTGGAATGTCCATTTAGTCTCGCGTGCAGTGGCGAGTGCGTGAATAAGAAAAAAATATGGCCTCGTACAAGTACGAGGTCATTCGCTTGCGGTACATCGTTAATCATGAACTTCCCCGACGATGCACCGGCAGGCGAAATTCGGGTGTTCTAGTCCTTCAAATAGAGGGTCCGGTTGTCATTCAGCATCAAAATGACGGGAAGCGTCGGAGCGATAAATACGCCACCTTCGAACGTTCCCTTTTCAAGGAGCTGTCCGTTGACGCTGAAGGCCTTGTAGGGCATCCCGTTCAAGCTGTTGGCGATGCGGTAGTGTCTTGCCTTTATTCTGGAAATGGAAAGCCCCGGTGCGACTTTGTTCAATCCCGTTGGGGGTGTGACCACGGTCGTGTCGGTTGTCGTATCGCTTGTCGCCGTAAACTTGAGGTCCGGGCAAGTATTCAGCGTGTCGAGAAGGATGGTGAACTCGCCGGCAACGGCGGCCATTGCAAGTGGCATATCGACCTTGTCGACATCCTTTCCTTCGTTTCTTCTCCTGCTGTCGGGCGGGTTGAATTCACAGCCGGCGTAACCGAAATCTTTGCTGTAGAATCGCTGGCACAATTCAAATACGTGTGTCACGAGGGAATCGGCCTGTTCTGCCGTACCCTTGAATACGCCCGCCTTCTGCAAGCGCGGGAACTCATCCTTGTACACGTCCTTGTGCTTCACGGTGAAAAGCGAGTCCGCACGTGTTTTTTCGTCTTCGGAATAGGTGACTCGTGCGACCTTGACCACCTTCTCGGTGACAATCACAATCATGGTGGAGTCTAGTTCGGACCTGTACACCCATGCGGTATCGGTGCCGGAAGCGTTCTGGACAGCAGGTTCACGCTGGCTCATCTTGGAAAGATCCAGGTAGCTATCTTCAAACAGGTAGAGTGCTGTCGTTGGGTAACCTAGGTAGACATCGGTGCTGCCACCTCCGCCTTGATGGTGGGTGACATTACATTCCGCTGCATATAAGTTTGTGGCGAGGCTTGCGGCCAGGATGCCTGCGGATAAAGTGGTTGTTTTCATAATTCCCTCCGTCCAGTTAAGGACCTTTATCCTGCATACACAATGATTTTCATAATAAATCTATAAAAAAAATATGGCCTCGTACTTGTACGAGGCCATTCGCTTGCGGTACATCGTTAATCATGAACTTCCCCGACGATGCACCCGCAGGCGAAAATCTGCTAATTACTGGTTGGTGACGTGCGGCACAACCGTGATATTAGCAAAGTTCATGATTTCCACGTTCTTGGCGATCAAGCTGCCGTAGAACATGGCGGTAGTCTGTCCGACGTGCACAGAGGAGAACGGAGCGACAAACTTGCCTGCGAAGGCCCTGTCAATCCAGTAATCCCTGTTGGAGGAGTGGACGATGACTTCGAAGTGGGCCGCAACATCGAGGATTTCTTCTGCGGTGTTGCTGACGGAAGCGCGCCAGGAGATGTTGCCATCAACGTGCAGCGTGCTGTTGGCCGTCGGGTCGTCGAACACGATGTGGCCACCTTCATCCAGATAGACGTCGTTGGCCCAGAATTCGCCAGCCGGGATATGCAGCGTGGTGCCTGCAGAAACCTTGATCATGCGGTAGGTTTCGCCAGCAACCAGGGTTGCGGTCTGGTTGTTGTTGTCGAGAATCAGGTCGCCAGAGTTCTGGAACGGGGCGAGGTCGAACGAAGTCGGGAACACCTGGTTGAATTCGTCCATGGTGTGGTTCGTCATTTCGCCACCAACGAGGTACCAGTACGGAGTAGACTGGTTGGAAACCGAGGCGTTGCCGTAGAGGTTGATGCCGTTGTGGATGGTGACGCCGCCATTACCATACTGGAAGTAGATGGTAGCAGCCGAGTGGAGGGCGCCGACGTGGTTGTCGTTGCCGACAATCAGCGGGTAGTGGACGTTAGCCTGGTTGCCCGCGCTGGCGAGGTCGCAGTAGCTGCCGTCAACCTTGACGCAGTTCACGTGCTCTCTGTACACGAGAGTAGAGATACCGTAGATGCCCGGGATGGCGTCGACAATCGGTTCAATCTGGCTAGACGGATCGTCATTAGCAAAGAACGGATCGGTTTCGCCGTCTTCGAAGATGCCGTTCTGGTTCAGGTCTTCTTCGCCGTCAATAACGCCGCCGTTATCGGAGTCGTGGTCGTTTTCAGCGCGGAGGCCGTCGCCATCGACGTCGGCGAGCGGTTCGTAGACGATGTAATCAGTGAGAGCGTTGGTCTGGCGGAGCGTGTAAGAAAGGATTTCTTCGCGGTCCTTCACGAGGTCGTCGTCAGAGTCGTCGTCGTTGACCACGGTGTGGAAGCGGTTGTTTTCGTCGAAGTCATAAACGCCGTCGCCGTCGGAGTCACGCGTGATCGACGGGTCGGTGTTCTGAGCCTGCGTCACGTTGGCCGGAATCCAAGCGCCACGGACGTTGATCTGGTTTTCGTAGGTGAGCCACTGGTAGGTACCGTTGTTGTCGACGTTGATGAAGCGGTATTCGACCTTGCCGACATTCGGGTCAAGGCGAGCAGCGTCAATAGTCATCACGTGGCGATCCTGCCAGATATAGATAGGCGTGCCAGCTGCGAGGGCGGCGTTCAAAGTGGCTTCGTCCGGGCGACCGTCGATAAAGTTCAGGTCGGCGTTGGTGACGTTGAGGGCAATCGTCAAAGCTTCTTCGACAGCGGCTACAGAACCCTGGCCTGCCGTGCCGTGCGGGAAGGCATCGAGAATCGGATCACCGAACTTGTTCAAGACGCGCATCTTGATTTCGTCCTGAGTGATGTTGCCACCGTAGTAGTGGTTCAGCATGACAGCGCTAACAATCCAGTTTCTAGAGACTTCTTCTTCGTCCGCGTCCTGTTCGGCAGCGTCGGAGAACGTGAGCTGATGGAAGCTGTTGTAGCTGGCAGAGAGGTTGTGCGGAGTGCCGCCCTTCTTCTGGTTGAAGAACTGGCCCCACTGGAGGTCGAGCAGGTAAGAGTCCTTACGTGCGGCGAGCGGATCCACATGGAGGTCGTTGACAATGCCTTCGTCCGAGAACACGCGGGTATTGACGGTGAGTCCGAAGAGGTCGGCCTTGCCTGCAATCAGGAATTCCGAAGTGGAGAAGTTGTCGTCGGCCGTGGAGGCTTCGACAGTCCACTTGTAGGTGCCGGGATCGAGATGCACAGAAACGTTCGTCTTGGTCGTGACGATGTTTGCGACAACTTCGTCCGTGTTATCGTTAATCACGGTAACGGCGTACTTCTGGGCGTCCTTAACGGCGAACCAAGAGAACACCATGTCTTCACCGTCGAAGAGCGTAACGATAGAGCCGTCGGAAAGTCCCTGGAGGTCCGGATCAGCGAGCCATTCAATGGGCTTCGCGATTTCCTTGGCGTAGAAGAGCCTCCACTGCTTCGGAGATTCAGACACGACGCGGTAGAAGTCGCTGGTCTTGTAGACGCGGCTGTTGAACGCGAAGTCCGCAGCGTGGGTGGCCAGGAAGTCGTCGGTGTTCAGGTCGGCATTGGCGGCCTTGACCGTTGCGGCGTTCGGGCCCTGCTTACCCCAGGCGAGGTAGTCGACCGGTTCGTTTTCGGCGTTATAGATAACGAGTTCGCCTTCCACGCCGAATTCGAGGTCTTCAGCGATAACCTGAACGTCGGCGGCGGGGCACTGCACGGTGTTCGTCTTGCAGATCACCAGCTTCTGGCCCTTGGCGAGGTCACCGGAGAGGGCGACGGAGTGGTTGCTTGCGTCGCTCACGGTGAAGCCCTGGAGGGAGTTGCTGGCTGCGTCGAAGTTGGAAATTTCAACCCATGCGGAGCGGTTTGTAGAGGTTTCGGGTTGCAGTCCGACGAAACGCGGAGCGGCCGGAGTCGTGACAATCGGGCCTACGACGCTGTAGGGCTGGCCGTCGATATAGATCGAGATGTTTTCATCGGTAATGAAGCTGTTGGAATTCGGATAGCTCAAGCTAGCGGTCTTGTCGAACGGCTGCCAGTCGGTATAGTTGATACCGATGCTCATTCCGGAATTGTTCGGGAATACGCCCGGAGCGAGGGTCGGGATGTCGATGTAGATTTCGACCTGCTCACCTTCTGCGTTCTGGGAAATGGTTGCCGAAGGGACATAGTACGGCTGAACGTTCAGCGTACGGCCTTCTTCTTTCTGCATATAATATACCAATCTGACATTATTGAATGTCTCGTTGGTGCTGTTGACAACGCGCAGTCTCAAAGTGACTTGGCGATTGTTCACCATCTGTTCATCGTATGCTTCGACGTGGATTCCCGTCTGGGCGAATACGAAGGAGCAGAGCAATAATAGGGATAGGACTATTTTTTTCATCTCTCTCTCTTGGTTTGATTTTTATTTACGATATATTATGAGGGGATATACCCGCTCGAAATATAATAAAAGAATAACATTTGAAGCTTGTTAATCTAATTGTAAAATTTCAGACAAAATAAACGTTTGACGGCTTAAAATTGAATTTTTAGAATGTGTACAACATAACATTGTATTACGTTGTATTAACAATGAGAGAGTAAGTGGAGCGTTTGTCAGTCCGGTGCGTTCTGATTGGGCGAGAACCTTCCCGAAAAGTTTTTGCTGAAAAAGCGTGATTTGTGCGTGTAAATTTTTGTAGGCGTGCGAAAAAAAACATATTTTCTTATGCTTGCCGGGGCGGGGGAAAGGGCCATGCCCTGGCACAAAAACTATCTTTGGGACCACGAGGTCACCATGATTGTTGATTTGAAAGGAATGGATACGACCGTCCTCCCCAATTTCAAGGGCGGTGAAAAGGAATTCAAGGCCAAGATGTACTTTGACGGGACGACCCGCATTATGCGCGGGACGCTCGAACAGGGCGCATCCATCGGCTACCACAAGCACGAAACCAACAGCGAGATGATGTTCATCGTGGCGGGGCAGGGCAAGGTCCTGTTCGACGATGGCGTTGAGTACGTGCAGGCGGGCCAGTGCCACTTTTGCCCCAAGGGGCATTCCCACAGCCTCATTAACGAAAGCGCAGAACCGCTTGAGTTCTACGCCTGCGTCCCCGAGTTGGGCTAACTTGCGGCAGAGCTTGCCGGCAAACAGAATTTAAAACGGAGATACAATATGTCCAAGTTGATGCGTTCCATATCCGGCATCCGCGGGATTGTCGGTGACACCCTTACCCCGCATGTGTTGCAGAGCCATGTCCGTGCCTTCCTCGAAATCACGAAGGCAAAACGCATTGTCATCGGCCGCGATAGCCGCCCCACCGGCGAAGCCATTGTGCAATACGTGGCGGGCATCTGCCGCCTTTCGGGCGTCGATGTGGTGGACGTCGGCCTTTCGACCACGCCTTCCGTGGAAATCCTCACGACGCACTTCAAGGCTGATGCGGGCATCATCATTACCGCGAGCCACAACCCGCTTGAATGGAATGCCCTCAAGTTCCTCAACAACAAGGGGCTGTTCCTCGGTCCCGACGACGTGAAGAAACTCTTCGAACTCGCCGACGCCAACGACTTTACCTACCCCGACTACCGCACCATGGGCAAGTACGAAGTGGCTCCCGATGCCGACGGCATCCATATCGACGGAACGCTCGGAATCCCCTTCGTGGATGTGGAAGCGATCCGCGCCAAGAAATTCAAGGTCGCCGTGGACGCCGTGAACGGTGCCGGCAGCTTTATCGTGCCGCGCCTCCTGGAACAGCTCGGCTGCGAAGTGGTGCGTGTGCATTGCGAACCGAACGGGACTTTCCCGCGTGGCGCCGAACCTATCCCCGAGAACTTGGGCGACCTGCGCAAGGCGGTCAAGGATAACGGCTGCGCGGTAGGTTTTGCCGTGGATCCGGACGCCGACCGCTGCGCCCTTGTGGACGGTTTGGGACAAAGTATCGGTGAAGAATATACGCTTGCCATCGCGACCGACGAAGTGCTCGCCCAGGAGAAGGGTAGCGTGTGCGTGAACCTTTCTACGAGCCGCATGAACGAAGATGTGGCTGCCAAGTACGGCTGCAACTTTAGCCGTGCCAAGGTCGGCGAAATCAACGTGAGCCTGCAGATGATGGAAAAGGGCTGCGTTATCGGTGGCGAAGGCAACGGCGGTGTGATTCTGCCCGCGCTCCACTACGGTCGTGACTCCCTCGTGGCGGCCGCGCTCGTGCTCAGCTGGATGGCCCACCATGACGGTGGCCCTGAAAAGTTCGTAGCCGAAAACCCTGCTTACGTGATGCCCAAGAAAAAGTTCGAACTCGGCGACAAGAAGGTGGCCGACATTCTGCCGAAGGTGAAGGCCGAATTCGCTGGCTGGAACATGGACGAACGCGATGGACTCTGGCTTGGTAGCGAAAAATCGTGGGTGCACGTGCGTGCGAGCAACACCGAACCCGTAATCCGCGTGATTGCTGAAGCCCCCACTGCTGCGGAAGCCGAAGACCTCTGCTCGAAAGTGGAGCGCCTTATCTAGGCCGGTTGACAACGGCGGGGGAATAAATTAGTTATATTCCCGTTGAAATTAACGGAGTTTTATTATGGAAATCAAATGGCTTAATCCCGATGCGAAGTTTGACCGCCTTGTGCTGGCGGGCGATATTGGCGGTACTAACACGAACCTCGGCCTTGTGGGCTACAAAGACGGCAAGTTCACGCTGATTCTTGAAACCGCATGCCCCTCCAAGGACATCGACGGTCTCGATGCTCCCATCCGCGAAACGCTTAAGCTTGCGGCCGAATCCCGCGCCGACTTGAAGCCTTCCCACGTGTGCATCAGTGCTGCGGGCCCGGTGGCGAACAACAAGTGCGTGATGACGAACCTCCCCTGGAGCGTGGACGGCGACGCCCTCACTGCGGCGACCGGCATCCCGACGCTCGTGATTAACGACTTTATGGCCATCAGCTATGGCATCCCGACGCTCGACGTAGATGACCCCAAGCAGATTTTCAAGCTCGTGCATACCGACGGCAGCACGCCCGCCCCGCAGAAAGCGACCAAGGCCGTGATTGGCCCGGGTACCGGCATGGGTGTGGGCTTCCTCGCGTTCGACGGCGAAAAGTACATCCCCGCTTGCTCCGAAGGCGGACACTCTACGTTTGCCCCGTTCGACAAGGATTCCCAGGAATTCCACGACTACATGGAAAAGAAAATCGGTACCGTGCCGGGCGTGGAACCGCTCGTGTCTGGCATGGGGCTGCGCAACATGTACGAATGGTGGAAAGAAACCCGCGGCGTCCCCGATAACGAAGCCTTCAAGAAGATTGAAGAAACCGAACCGAACGATCGCCCGAAGTACATCAGCCGCGCCAGCGATACTGACCCGGTGGCTGCCGAGATGATGCGCCTGTTCGTGAAGATGCTTGCCCGCTTTGCAAGCGATGCCTCCACGCTGTTCTTGCCGCTCGGCGGTCTCTACCTCGCTGGCGGTACGGTGCAGAAGGATTTACGCTGGCTCGAACGCGACAGCCTGTTCATGAAGTATTTCGAAAAGAACTACAACCCGAACATCCGTCCGCTCTTGAACAAGATTCCGGTGTACATCATCAAGGATTACAGCATCAGCCTGTACGGTGCTGCTAACGCTAGCCTGAACCTGCAGAAGTAATTTTAATCTCGCAATTCAGCTAGCCTAGGTTAGCAAAAAGACAATGAAAAAAGGTCATCCAGTGGGATGACCTTTTTAAAATGGGTAAAGGATTCTACTTGCGGCTACTTCACCACGATGTTCACGAGCTTACCCGGCACAACAATCGACTTTACGATCTGCATTCCCTTCATAAACTCCTTCATTCTGTCATTTTCCATGGCGAGCTTTTCGAGGGCGGCCTTGGTATAAAACACACCGAGGATGCTCCACATTTCTTCGGCGATATGCGGGGCAAACGGGTGCAACAACTTGACGAAAACTCCGTAAGGCGAGTGCAGCGGGACTGCTTGCAGGCCCATTGCCGAGCCGAAGGAGTTTCTGCAACGTTTCGCACGGTTCGCGGTAGCGCTTGTCCATCTTCATCATTTCGTTGTTGAAGATCATCAGCTGGCTAATCGCGGTGTTGATGCTCATGTTTTCGATGTCGCTCGTGACCTTGATGACGGTCTGGAGCATCACCTTTTCAATCGCTTCCGGAGCGGTTTCATCCACAAAGACCGGGGCTTCGTCAGAATCGCCCCCGACCGAGTCGAGGGCAGCATCACTTAATGTTAATTTATTTATAATCCTCCATAATCAGATTCACCGTTCGGCAAGAGTCTCCCCTTGTGCATGGTGTAAATGCGGTCGCCATACTTGAAGCCGCGAGGATCATGGGTAGCCACAAGTACCGACGTTCCCGACTGCGCAAGTTCCGCCAAAAGGTCAAAGACAATCTTGGCATTAGTTTCGTCAAGGTTGATCACGATATCGGGATTGTTAACAAGAGCGCGCACAATCGAGGCTCGCTTGAGTTCGCCACCCGAAAGTTCCGCCGGCATTTCATTCACCAAATGGGCAATGCCGAGAGTTTCGAGTTTTGAATGAATATCAATATCGACCAATTCCGAAACATCCCTCACATCAACCTTATTGCCCTCGCGAATCGCCCGCGGCAAGAAGATATTTTCAAGCACAGTAAATTGCGGCAAGAAAACGGATTCTTGTGGAATGTAGCCGATTTTATCGTTACGAATCGCGGAAAGTTCGGCATCTGTCAAACTTGCAAAATCAACACCATTAAAAATGATAGATCCCTGCGAGGGGCGATTGATTCCCGAAAGGAGCGATAAAAGCGTACTCTTTCCGCTTCCCGATTCGCCATAGATTACCGAGAAATCACCGGACCAGGCAAAAAATTCAACATCTTCGACGGCATTGAATTCTTCGCCGCGGCGGGTATAGGCTTTATACAAATTAGAGACGTTTAAAATCAATGTTCTACCTCCCTCAAAGCGGCGTAGGCATCAATCTTACTCACCTTATTTGCTACGCCGAAAACCGCCACCGGCCCCACCGAATGCAAAAGCAAAACTACCACAGCGTAAACAGCCGCGATTTCGGCATTTCCAGGAGCAATGAAGGGCACGTTCACATGTTCGCCAATCCAAATTTTAAAAGTGAAAAACGCCACGCTCGAAAGCAGCAAGCCAATGTACGTTCCTACCGCCGACACCAGCAGCGATTCGCCCAGCACAAGAGTCCTCAAGCGCTTGCGGGCATAACCCACAATTCGCAAAAGCGCATATTCACGCCTGCGTTCGCGAGTCGAAAGTGAAAACGAAATCACAATCGCGGCAACCGCAATCACCAAGAAAAGGGCCACGATCGACCACACCACAATCTGCAAGAAGTTCGCCGACTTTTCAAGACCCGAGAACAAATCCTTGCGGGTGCGAATTTGCACGCCGTCAAAGCGGGTATGAATTTCTCGAGAGAGGCGCTCGATATCAGCCCCTGCGCGCAATTTAATTAAAACGCTGGAGTAAATCGGCGAATCCGAACCTTCGGATTTGACATCCTGATGCAAGAAAATCACGCCCTTGGCCTTAGCTGCCTCGCGGATATCGGCAAGTGTCACCACATCTACAAAAACGGCCTGGTCCAACTTGTTGCCGACCGGTTCAAGGGTGGCCGCCACAGGGTATTCATGGTCAAAGAACCTGACGGTCCTTTTCTCGCCCACGCTAATTTCACTGCCCACCACGATAGCACCCTTAGGGAGTTTATCCGTAAGGACCTCGTGAATCCAAGGCTGAATCACAAAATCAGAAGCCGGCTCGAAACCGATAATCATGACTTTCTGTTCGCAGCAGCTAGAA
>CACXKY010000058.1 GCA_902768325.1 Fibrobacter succinogenes | reverse complement strand
AAAGCTCGCGCAGGCGGGGCTCATGATGACGGCTCCGCCTTTGCCGATAGCGAGGCTGTCGGCGAAGGCTTCCTCGAGCGTGGGGAATATCTTCGCCGGAACCTGGAGCCCGGCCTGCGTCAAGGATTCCAGCATGCGCTCGGCAGTGGCGCCGATGAGGGCAATCCTCATGAGGTTCGGGCGCTGCTTCACGAGGATGCCCGAAAGCTCGGTGAAGTCCGCGTTCTTCTCGGAGCCGCCGAGAATCAACGCGAAGGGGCGCTTCATGCTGGCGGTCGCGGCGATCGTCGCGTCGGGGCGCGTGGCGTAGCTGTCGTTGTAGAATTCGATGCCGTTCTTTTCGCCCTTGAATTCCATGCGGAAGGGGAGCGTCTCGTAGCTCTTGAGGGCTTCGAAGGCGTCGGCCACCCGAATCCCGAGTGCCTTGCACACCTTGCAGTCCGAAAGGAACAGCTTTTCGCCGTCGATGGCGAGGGTGGCGCCGTCAATCACGGCGTCTCCGTCGCCGGCGCTGGGGCCGTCCACGAGGCTGACAGCGTATTTCGTCTGGGCCGGGCTCTCGCTTGCAATCTTCGCGGTCGGCTCGGCGTCTTTCAGGTACACGCAGGTACCGCCACGCTTTTGCCAACGCACCAGGTTCGCCTTGGCGTCGCGGTATTCCTCGACGCTCTTGTGCCAGTCCAGATGTTCGGTCGAGACGCGCAGTACAACGCCCACGTCGGGCGAGACGGACAACGTCATCAACTGGAAACTCGAAAGTTCCAAGATGCTCACGCGGTCGGGTGTTTCTGTCTCGAGCAGGTCGAGCGCCGGTACGCCGAAGTTACCGCCAATCTCGTTGTTTACGCCGCACTTGGTGAGGATGTGGCTAATCATGCTCACGGTAGAACCCTTGCCGAGAGTCCCGGTGACGCCAACGGTCTTCTTGGATTTAGTTTGTTCTAAAAACAATTGTATCTGGCTCGTCATGAGCCCGCCATTCATCTGGAACTTGAACAGGTCCTGGCTCATCGGGTACACGCCCGCCGAACGCACGACGGTCACGCAGTCCTTGAGCCCGTCTAGGTAGCCTTCGCCGCTGAATGTCTTCACGTTCACGCCTGCGGGTACTTCCGGCAATGTTACCGGATTCTTGTCCATCACGACAATGTCCTTGATGCCGCTGCGAACCAGGTAATTGAACGTGCTCTGGCCTTCGACGCCAAAGCCCAAAACGCCAACAGGGGCTATAAGATTAGAATTCATATTTATCTCGGTCTTTACATTTGATTTTCTCTGTGTTAGCGTTGCACAGGGAATCGATGTTGATCATATTTTCTTGTTGCTGAGTTGCTAGAATCTCTTGCTGCTGAATCTTGCATTTTTCGACGGCGTCAGAGTCTGTGCAAAGGCGACTGTCGCGTTCGCGCTCGTTTTCCCAAAACTCGTTTTCTTCTTGGCAATGCTTGTCGGATAACTCCCAACAACCGCATGAACTCAAGACGAGACAAGGTATGATGAGAACGTGCTTCATATCAAGAAATCTAACATTTTTACTTAGCGAAAAAGTCCGCCACAGGGGCGGACTCTTGTATGCGGTCGGACAGACTTGAACTGTCATGGGATCGCTCCCACTAGCACCTCAAGCTAGCGTGTCTACCAATTCCACCACGACCGCAAAGTTTAACGGCGAACCCTTACATGCTTGTCGCTTGCAGGGGACGCCGGTCAAACTTATTCAGCAGCCGGAGCCGGGACTTCGGTAGCCGGTGCGGCCGGAGCTTCTGCAGCAGGGGCCTCGGCGGCGGGAGCGCCCGCGTCGATATCGGCAGCTTCAGCCGGAGCGGCGAAGTTACCCGGAAGGGCCGGGATGGTCGGGGCCTGCTGGGCCGCATTTTCACGGGTAGCCTTCTGCATGGCCGATTCTTCAACGGCCTGGTCCTGCTTGGCAGTAATGAGGCCGAGGGCGAACACCACGATGAAGAAGATAACGGCAACGCCACGTGTCAACTTCTGGATGAAGGTCGCAGCACCTGCGGTAGAGAATGCGGATTGAGAGGTCATTCCACCGAGTCCTGCCAGACCGCCCATCTTATCGTTCTGCACGAGAACGAGGAGCATGAGGAAGAAGCAGAGAAACACGTGGACGACGATAAGGACCCAAAAAAGAGTTGCCATAGTGACGATTCCTTGGTTGGTTGAGAATTACTTAGCTTCGGCAGCGTCGATGATTTCCTTGAAGGTGTTAGCCTTGAGGCCTGCACCACCAATAAGACCACCGTCGATGTCCTTCTGGGCGAGGAGGCCGGCAGCGTTGGCGCCCTTCATGGAGCCACCGTACTGGATGCGCATGCCTTCGGCAACGGCTTCGCCGTAGATTTCCTTAACAACGGAGCGGACGAAAGCTTGCGTGTCCTGAGCCTGTTCGTCGGTAGCGGTCACGCCGGTACCGATAGCCCAAACCGGTTCGTAAGCGAGAACGCACTTGGCAGCGTCTTCAGCGGAAACGTCCTTGAAAGCGCCCTTGACCTGGGTGCTGAGCACGGCTTCGAGCTTGCCGCCGTTGCGTTCGTCGAGAGTTTCACCGATGCAGATGATCGGCTTCAGACCGGCTTCGAGGGTCTTCTTGACCTTGAGGTTCACCGTTTCGTCGGTTTCGTGGAAGTACTGGCGCTGTTCGGAGTGGCCGATAATGATGTATTCGGCACCGATTTCCTTGACCATGTCAACGGAAACCTTACCGGTGTATGCGCCCTGGTCCTTCCAGTGGATATCCTGGATGGCGAGCTTCACGTTGGTACCCTTGATGACGTCGGCAACCTTAGCGGCGGCGAGGTAGGTCGGGGCGATGACGACTTCAGTCTTCTTCACGTCCTTGACGGCTTCCACGATATCCTTAGCGAGCTGAATGGATTCGCTAACGGTCTTGTTCATCTTCCAGTTACCAGCAATGATATACTGACGCATAATTAACTCCTTGAGAGGTTTAAAATTTAACGGGCGTAAATATAGAAAAAAAGAGCCCCTTGATAAGAGTTATCAAGGGGTTGAATGCATTTTTTAGTGTTCGTAGTTGCTGGAGCGGCTCGAGGTCGGGGCCGGAGAGCCACCATAGCGGTCCCCTTCGATCTTGTCGAGGACCCATTCGCCTTCGTAACCCTTCAAGCGGGCGAGGTCCGGGTGCTTCCAGATGAGGCGGGTGATGAGCTGGCCTTCACGGGTGTAGTATTCCCAGATGCTGGAAGAATCGGTTTCCGTTTCGTGGTCAGGAGGTCCCCACAGCAGGTTCACCATGTCGTTGGTCATGCCTTCTTCGATGTAGCCCTGCTTGAACACGTCCTTCAAGCGCTTGTCGATGCCCATGCTTTCCTTCACGACGAAATATTCACGTTCGAATTCCTTACGGCCTTCGCCGCGTTCGATAAGGATAGGGGAAGAATAACGGCTTGCACAGCTCCAGAACAGCAGGGCGCTGAGCGCAAGCAAACAGAGGTAAGAAATTTTCATATAATCTCCTTGGGGATTGTTGTTCACAAAATAAGAATTTAAATTACAAGTGGCTTAATATTTTTTAGATTTTACATTGAAATGAAGATTTGGGGAGCCATAATTCAAAAAAGCCTGCCTATCCTGATGCTGACGGCCGCTTCTGTCGCGTTTGCCGGCTATAACCAGGGGGCGCAGAACGGTTTCCGCTACGGTCCCAACCTTTCGTGGCGTCTCATGGGTAATACACCGTTTGTATGGGGCCAGTGGCTCCCGCAGGCGGAGGGAAAAGTCCACTATACGTGGTTGGAGCCCCTCACCGAACTGGATTACGGCTCTTATCTCGAAAATTCGCCCTCTTACCTCAAGATGGATGCCGCCGTGGAATTGTCCCCGTTCTATGGGGGATATCTGGCCGGCCTGGGCTTGCGCCCGTTCAGGACAAATCCTCAGTTCGAGGTCAACTTTGTCTATGAAAGCTATATGTACTACAAGTCGAACCTCGAAATGGTGACTGCCGACGTGAAGGGCGGTGGCCGCATCGCCGAGACCTGGAATGCCGACTACATTACCGATAACGTGTGGAAAAGCGATGCCGCCGACTTGGACTACGTACAGCTGTTCGACATAAATGTCTCCCTGGAGTTCTTTTTCCTCGGCAAGTCCATCATCGGAACCTGCGTCCACTACATCTTGTCCGACGTGAGCACGGATTTCGAAGGCAAGAGCTACGACTACAAGCGCAACATCCCGGTCTTTAGCCGCGACTTCTTGCTGGAACTGGAAACCTACGGCCGTCTCGTCTTTTCGAAGCATTGGGCCGGCGTCTTCGAGAGCACTTACTACCGTACGGGTTACCTCCGTAACGGCAATACCGTACAGAAGGAATCTCTAGGCTACGCGCTGATCAAGGCGGGGCCGCACTTCTCCTGGTACGATGGTTTCAGGAGTGTAACGCTCAAGTTCGGTATGTGGAAACGCCCGAAAAAGCGCTTCTACGACGGATCACTCTCTCAGCAGTTCCTGGTTCAGCTTGAGTATCAGGGGTATTTCTCTTTTCCCATCCACAAGCGTCTTTCTGAATAGGAGCGGTCTCCGGAACGGATTCTTCTGGGCGTTCTCCACGATGGGGTCGCCCTTTTGCTTTATGATGGGGTAGGCGGAACGCACCCAGAGGCTTCCGCTGTAGTTCGGTCCCGTGAGCGAGACGAGCGTCGGGAGCATGGTTCCCGAGAAATCCTTCCAGGCGCCGATGGTGAACGTGCGCGCTTCTTTACGGGCGCCGCGCATCACGACTTTTTCCGGGCGCGGGAGCGTGTCGACGACCATGGAATACCACATGTTCGAGAATGCCGTCGAGAAAATCTTCTGCGATTTGGAGGAATCGCGGCACATGAACAGCCCGTTTGCCAAAAGTTCCAGGTCGTCTAGCTTGAGCGGCGTATTGCCGATGTTGTCGCGGAGGTGGTGCAGCCCCAGCTGGCGCTTGACCTTCTGCTGCGAGAATACCTCGTACCGGGAATCGCCCGCCGTGACGAACATAATCGCCTCGCGCTTGGGGAAGTTCACAAAGAAGGTGTCGAGCGCTTCCGGATGGTGCCGCCACTCGATGTCCAAGCTCGCCCTGCTCTTTTGCGCGTTGATGAACCGCCCCTCGATGTTCACGGTCATTGCCGAATCCAGCAGGTACTGCGGGCACATGTCCTGAGCCACGGCCTGGCATAGGCAGGCCGCCATCAGGAATGCGGATAAACGCGCAATTTTGTGCATGCTCCAATGATAATAAAAAAAGAAAACCCCGACCGCATCCAATGGCTGAAGACGGGGCCAGGGTTTATTTTTTTCAGGAAGAAAAAGGTTTAGGCTTCGTCTTGGATGGAGCCGACATCGCTGTCGTCTCCAGCTTCGACGCTTTCGTTTTCGCCGAGCTTGAACAGTTCCACGTCCTTCATGCTTTCGCGGATCTTTTCTTCGATCTCGTTGCAGAGTTCCGGATTGTCCTTGAGGAACAGGCGGGTGTTTTCGCGGCCCTGACCGATCCTCTCGTTGTTGTAGCTGAACCAGGAACCGCTTTTCTGGATGATGTCGAGTTCGGTAGCGAGGTCGAGGATGGAGGCTTCACGGGAAATGCCGCAGCCGTAGAGAATGTCGAATTCGCACTGGGTAAACGGTGCAGCGACCTTGTTCTTGACGACCTTGATGCGGGTGCGGTTGCCGATGACCTCTTCGCCGTCCTTGATGGCGGCGATGCGGCGGATGTCGAGACGCTGGGTCGCGTAGAACTTGAGTGCGTTACCGCCGGTGGTGGTTTCGGGGTTGCCGAACATCACGCCAATCTTCATACGCAGCTGGTTGATGAACAGCATGCAGGTGTTGGACTTGGAAAGAATGCCGGTGAGCTTGCGGAGCGCCTGGCTCATGAGGCGGGCCTGGAGCCCGACGTGGTTGTCGCCCATTTCGCCGTTGATTTCGGCCTGCGGGACGAGGGCGGCCACGGAGTCGACGACGATGATGTCGATGGCGCCGGAGCGGACGAGCGTTTCGGCGATGTCGAGCGCCTGTTCACCGGTATCGGGCTGGGAAACGAGGAGGGATTCGATGTCGACACCGAGCTTGCGGGCATAGACGGCATCGAAAGCGTGTTCGGCATCGATGAAGGCGGCCACGCCGCCGAGCTTCTGGGCTTCGGCAATCGCATGCAGGGCGAGGGTCGTCTTGCCGGAGGATTCCGGTCCGTAGATTTCGATGATACGGCCGCGCGGGAAACCGCCTACGCCAAGGGCCATGTCGAGCTGGATGCAGCCGGACGGGATGACCGGGATATCTTCGACGGGCTGTTGCCCGAGAGCCATGATGGAACCTTTACCATAGTTCTTTTCAATCTGTGCAATCGCGGCTTCTACCGCTTTTGCCTTGTCCGAGGAAAGGTTGCTCGTGGGTGTTGCTTTCTTTGCCATTGTTTTTGACTCCATTTTGATTTGTTTTCGATTAATATATAAATTAGTGTTCGTTTGTGCAAGTGCTTTTTTGGTTATTTATCAAAAAAAGTAGCTTGCCCAACACCTTATAAACGGATTTTTCCCGGATTTCGTTCCGATTTCCATCAAAAATTTCGGAAAAAGAGACGATTTGGTGGCTGTTGGCGACCGCCATCCATACAAAACCGACGGGTTTGCCCGGTTCTGCACCGGTAGGCCCGGCGATTCCGGAGGTCGAAACGGCCCATTCGCAGCCGAACTTTTCGCGGGCGCCCTTGGCCATGGCCTCGACGGTTTCGGCCGAAACGGCGCCTTTCTGCTCGAGAATCTCGTGAGGGACGCCGAGCAGGGCTTCCTTGATTTCGTTCCGGTAGGCGACGATGCCGCCCGAGAGGATATCGGAGGAGCCGGGTTCACCCACGATCTCGGAGGCGATAAGCCCGCCCGTGCAGGATTCTGCCGTGGCCATCGACTCGCCCCTCTCGAGCAGGGCCGCCTTGATTTGGACGACCAGTTCGTGGATTTGCTCTTTCATTTCGTTTCTCATTTCCATGCCTATAATTTAAAAACAAAATAGTGTCAAAAAATGACGTTTTATAGAAAATCTACAAAACGACCAAAAAAATAAAATAAAAAGTACATCCGGGCGAACTTTTTTATATTTGCGTCAATGTTTATACGTTACCTGATTATAGCCCTCGCGGTTTGCCTCGGTGCAGTGTGCCCGGTATTTGCCGATGGGGCCGATTCCACGGAATCTATCAGAGTGACGCAGAAGGGGGTGACCGGGATCGAGTCCATCGACACGCTGACCGTGAACGAATGGGACATCCCGACCTCGCACAATTCGCTCCCGATAACGATGCTGCTCAGTATTTTGCCTGGTGGCGGCCAGTATTATACCGGCCATTACGTACGCGGCGGTTTTATTACGGGTATCGAAGCGCTCTTGTTCTACGAAGTGTACATCAACAAGTCCTGGCAGAAAGACCGCATCTACGAGCAGGCCAAACCGTACCAGGACTCCGTGGCCATGATGACCCGCGAAATCATGCTCGGGGCCGACCGCGACAGCCTGCCTAGCCTCTTGGAAAAGCGGCACGAATACGCCACCCGCGTGCGTGAACTGAGCGACAAGAAAATGGAGCAGGAAGACTTGCGCACGGCCGAGAACGCCTGGCTCTTCGGCCTGCATCTTTATGGCATGTTCGATGCGTTCGGCATCTGGTACCACAACAACCACCGCAGTGTGGAACTGCGCAGCATGAAGAAGGCCATCTTGCTCGGGTTGATTCCGGGGGTGGGCCAGATGTACAACGGCGAGTTCGGCAAGGCGGGCCTTCTGTACATGAGCTTTATCGGTGCGTCGACGAGTATCATGACTTCACAGCACATGGTCAATTACTACTTGAAGCGCAAGCATGTCTTGGGCGCCGAAGACGAAACTTCCGAGGAGTACGAAAAGATCCAGGAACGCGTGACCTATTACCGCAAGAACCGCAACCAGTACATCTGGGGGATTGCGTTAATTTATCTGTACTCCGTGGCCGATGCGGCGGTCGATGCCTTGCTGAGTGACTTCGACAACCCGATGCACATGGCCGTACTGCCACGCCTGGAAGGCGGTGTGCAGGCCCTCTTCTCCATTGATTTCTAACCCCACCGTCATCCTGACGAAAGTCAGGATCGGCTTTTCTACTCCATCACCAGCGGCGGCATCTTGATGCCGTCGTGGATGGTCTTGAACGTGCCGCGGTAGTGGCCCTCGGCGTTGCGCTTGAGCTCGAAGCGCGTCACCATCGTGTAGCTGAACTTGCCTTCGACGAAGTCTTCGTCGGGCAGCCCGCAGGCGAAGTGCTGCAGGGCGGCGATGACGCCCGCGTGCGTGACGAACAGGAACTCGCCGTCGTCGTCGAGTTGGTCGGTAAACGATTCGACCCTCTTGTCTACGTCAAAGAAACTTTCTCCGTCCGGGAACCGGAACCCGCGCAAGTCCTTCATCCAGGCATACATCTCGTTACGCGGGACGGCGGTCAGCTTTTGACCTTCCCACGACCCGAAGTTGATCTCCTGGATGGCGTCGGCCTTTTCGATCGGGAGTCCCGTCGCCTGTGATACCTTTTCGGCGAGGCGGTAGGCGCGCAGGAGCGGGCTCGAGAAAAGCCTTGTCGGCTTGGCTCCTGCCTTCAGAAAGTCCTCGATGGCCCCCGAGGCTTCGCTTTCGAAGGTGGGGGAGACGTCAAAGTCGAGCCTGCCATAGCAGACGTCGTTCGGGTTGTAGGGCTTGGTGTGTCGGATGGTCCAGAGAATCATAAATAAAAAAATCCCAGGCGACCCGAGCACATAAAAATTCGCAAGTCCGTTGCTGCTTTCGCCCTGGCGAGTTGCCCACAAATAATCATTGCTCGGGGCCTAGGACCCCGCAATATAGCTTGTTTTTAGGGAAAAGACAAGCTTTTTTGGCGAAAAAACGAGGTTTTTATCACATAAAATGTGAAATATGTCATTATGGAGTAAGATATAATGAAAAAGTACGTTTACATTAATTATATTTTACATAAAGGAGATGGTGGAATCGGCACTGTCCGAATGGGATTTTTTGGGGAGCCGTTTCAACGGGGCATAAATGCCCCCTAGGAGTGTCTATGGTTAGGTGTGAGTACAAATTTGCACTTGGGTTTTGGGCCTTGTGCTTTTTCGCTGCGGTGAACGCTTTTGCCGTGCCTATTGAACCGTTTTACTTTGAGAATGCTGTCGACCAGGAAGCGACCTGGGACGACTTGATGAAGTATAAGCTCTGGGGAACGGGGCTTGGTGGTGAAGGCGTAGTCTTTAGCAATAACAAGGTTTTTATTAACGATTCCAACGGTTATTCTGGTAGCGCTTCTGGCGGCTTGTCCTTTACAAATGAAGCTCACTCCTTGGGTGGCCCGTTGGCTTTTGGCGGTGGCTTTAGTACAGGAACTGGTGGAGATAGTATTCTGAACGGCCCGAGCCATTTCGGTGGGCGAGTTTCTTTGACCTTTAATTCCTCGTCTCCAGGCAAGGTTACTTGGAATGGCCCCATTTGCAGCGATGTAGACGGCTTTGACTTTTTTGACAATGTTCGGACAAGTGATGGGCAGAAACCGGAAATAACTTGTGATACAGCAAAAGTCCCTGCTATAGACTCGAAGCTTGATGTCCCCAAGGTAAAACATACTGGATTTAAGTATGACCTTGAAGTTGATTCCTACTTGTTCAAGGAAAAAACGAACTATATCGATATTCCGGAAGGGGAGGGTTTTTACAATATCCGTGTGAAGGGAGACCTTCGCTTGGAGGGAAAAAATGATTTATATATCCGTATGCCGGAAGGTCGTTATGTGAGAATTATTATTGATGGAAACTTCATTCTCTCGTCCGATTTGCACAATATTCTTGTCATGACGGTGACGGGTGGTGAATGGAGTGAAACCGACAAACGATGGAACGGCGGTACACAGCAAATTGTGGATAATAAGGACTACGGCGGAACTTTGTTGTTCTACTCATCGTTCGATATGAATTTCCCGTCGGAAGAATGCCATATTCAGGGAACGTATATTTCTGGGGGAACAATCGCCTTCAAGGACCATTATCGCTTTGCCGGACAGCTTTTGGCCAAGAAAGTCCAGATCCACCACGATTTCGATGCCGGCGACTTCCGCTATGTGCCGTTCTTCCCGGCCAAGCTCAAGGTGGACAAAAAACTTCGTGAAGACCACGAAGACATTGGCGATACGGTGCGCCTGTACCTGAGTCTGGAACCGTCGACCAGGGTGCCGTTCCGCTACTGCTACGAATTCCTGGACAAGTCCGCCGACAATTCCGGCACCAAGTACGCCCACCGCGACGACATTGTCGATGCGAACCTCCCGCTCTGCGCCAATGGCGATACGGTAAGGGCTCATTTCGAAAAGGGCCATACGACGCTTACAAACCCGATTATTTTGCATGCGAAGTACGATGCCTTGGCTGAAAAAGAAGAACGCTTCTACATCCGCGTCTGCGACTTGGAAGCGGCGGTCTATGCCGACGGTGACAGAACCGAAAAGTGCGCAAGGCTCCCCATCGACATCATCAACGTGCCTAAGAGCCCGCTCAGTGCGGACTTCACCGTAATCGGCTTCATGAACGACCCGCTCGTGATCGACAGCTTCCCGGCCTTGAACCCGGATTCGTCGCTCCTGAAGGACTATTCCGTGAGAATCGAGAAGTTGGTCTCCGTCGGTACGCTCACGCTGGACGGAACTCCGGTCAAGGTGGGGGATATTATCCATGTGAATAACCTCTCGAAGCTCGTATTCAAGGGCAAGACCGACGAGTTTGGCGCCCCGTACGATTCCCTGCGCTACTCCATCATCAGGAATTCCGACAATACCATTTCTGACGACACGTACCAGCTTGCCATCAACCTCGTGTCGGCGATGTTCCCGGTTCTCGAGAACTCCAAGAAAGACGAGCCGGTCGGCTATGTGGAAACCGACATGACTTCGCCTACGTTCAGCATTCTCGATGCGACGAATACGTTCGTTATTGATCCGGCCTCGGGCCTCATCAAGGTTGCCAAGGATAGCACCATCGATTACGAAGTGAAGAATTCGTACGAGGTCGGCGTGTCCATCAAGAGCGGTGACGTGGTGAAAAATGTCTTGGTGCAGATTCTCGTGATCGACGTGAACGACCCGCCGTCTATCCAAGATACGACGATGAGTGTCCGCGAGAACGAACCTGTGGGTACCGAGGTCGGCGTGCTCGCCTATTACGACCAGGACGGCCCGAATTCCGGCTTCCGCCAGAATAAGTTCAGCCTTATCGGCGGTGATTCCAGCTTGTTCGCGATTGATGCCACGAGCGGTGTGATTACCACGCGTGAGGTGTTCGATTACGAAGCGCTCCCCGCCGACAAGAAGTACTACACCGTCAAGGTGCAGATTATCGATAACGACGGCTACAAGAGCTTGGCCGATGTCCGCATCAATATTGTGAACGTCGTTGAGAATTCCGTCATTGTCGTGACGCACGCGGAATCGGGTAACGGCAGCTTCGACAAGGCGAACCCCGAACTGCCCATCAAGGTGAACGACAAGACGGTGACGCTCTCGTGGACGGGCGACGGAATCCCGCAGCCTGATACCACGCTCAAGAAGCTCCACGAAGGCAACAACGTGGTAAGGCTTACCTACTACGACAAAACGAAGGACGGCCCGGCCATCTTGGACGTGACGATTTTCGTGTGCACGAAGACTCCGGAAGTGGAACTCTCGACGAAGGTGGACGAAATTGTCCCGGACAACATCTATACGGTGGTCGAACAGCCTGCCGAAGGCGATACGTCGTTCTACGTGAACAAGAAGAAGAACGACATCTTAATCTCGTTGAAGGAACCGGTACTCGATTCGACGTACACGGATTCCACCTGCAACTTCAAGACCAGAGATATCAAGGTGTCTGCGGTTCCGTTCGACACGATGAAGGTTTCGCAGTCGACGTTGAATACCATGAAGAAGATTTCTTCGGAAAAGATCATGCTGAACGATATGCCGTCTAGCAAGGTGACCAAGTCCCCGTTTAACGACAGCCTCGTGCTCGTGAGCTATACTGACAAGGTGGGCGGTGAGAAGGTGACGGTCTCTTACGTGACGAACGCGAAGGGCGACCTGCATGACGGTCTGATCAAGGTATCTTACGAGACGAAGATTGACGGAAAGACGGTGACGGTTTCGTACAAGGCCGATGCGCTGACGGGCGAACCGGTTGAATCCGAATCGGGCGCGCTTTACATGGTCGCTTACGATTATACGGACAAGAACGACGTCACGGTCTCGGTGGGCTATTCGATTGACTCCAAGGGCCATGTCGTCAAGGATGTGGACAAGAACGTCATCTACGAGGTGAACTATACGTATGTGAACGAGTTCGGCAATACGGCAAGCCGTTCGATCGCTATCGTAATCGACCTTATTGCGCCGGAGGTGAAGATCCTTTCTCCGCATACCGACGACGTGCTGTTCTCGAACTATGTCGACGTGAAGTGGACCGTCGACCAGAAGGACGGCCGCGGCGCGCAGGTGATGGATACGCTCAAGGTGCAGGGCCTGAACAAGGGCGGCAACACCATCATCCGTTACTATAGGGACAAGGCCGGCAACGTGGATGGCGATACGGTATATGTCATCATGAAGGACGCCAAGGACGTGGATATCTCCGTCGTGAAACCGGTAACGCTGGTGACGCGCGACAAGACGGAAGAATACTACGCCTCGAACGAACCGGAAAAAGGCCAGAAGTTTGCCGTGACCATCTACAATTCCAAGACGGGCAAGGAAGTCGAAACGCTCCGCGGTGGCGACTTCAAGACGAAGAAGGGTAGCGGTGACGAACCGTATCCGGGATATAGCGGTCACTTGGGCCCGACTCTTGCGGTCGATACGAAGCTCCCTGTGATGAGTGCCGTGGGTGGCCTCGCCACGCTTGACGACCTCGTCGGCAAGGACGGCCTTGTCTCGCTGGATGGTCTTGAATCGACGAACGGCACGAAGGCTTCCGTGGAAGACTATGTCCGCGAACATTGTACGGCGGAATTCCAGGGAAGCCTCGGTACGGATATTTCCAGGGCCAGCCTGTTCCACACGACGATGAAGGTGAAAATCTGGGTCTACACGACGATTGGCAACTTCGTGGATTACTTCACGTTCGATCAGGTGCTGGACGATCCGGACTATACGAATGATGCAGGTGTCATGACACTGTATTTCGAACAGAAGCCGGACAAGGACGGTTACGTGAGAACCGCGAACGGAAGGCTCTATGCGACGGGCGCCTACCTCTACAAGACCGAGGTGACGATGAAGTCCGAACTGCAGTGTGACTTGCCGCCGGTGAAGGGTGCCGAGGAAGCGAACAAGATGGGGGCTATCCGCAAGGTTAGCGAAGACCTGTTGAAGCCGTTCGGCTATAAGAGACCCGAAAATAAGTAATGATTTTTAAGCAATAAAAGATGGCCCGGATGGTAATCCGGGCTGTTTTTTTTACACATTATCCCAAAAATTGCAAATTTTGGGCTTTCATATCACTTAAATGTATCAAAAATAACGTAACTGGGGCTAGTTATGTTGCTTTTTGGAAACAAAATAGGTATATTTTAAAGAAATAAGCGAAGGGATGCAAGGTGGGGGTTTATATTCCAACCTGGAATATTTTGTATAAAAATAAAAAGCTGACACGCTGGGAGGATGTGTTATGCAAATGAGAGAGAAAATGTTGAGATTGCTTCCCGTGCTTTTGCTCGGACTAGCATGGCAGGTCCAAGCTGCAGACTCGCTTCGAGTGAAGTCCTGGCCGCTGTATTTTAAAGGCGTCGGCACGCGTTTGGCGGGTGGTTCGTATTCACACAAAGATTCTCTGCTTCAGGAAGAATACTGGCTGAACTTGATGAAGTACAAGCTGTGGGGAACCACCGGTATTGAAGTTCAACTTGGAGCAATTATCATAGCGGACAATGTCGGTTATAACGGCACTGCAAAAGGTGATTTTAACATTTCAAATGAGAGAATTCTTGATGTTTCAAATGATTATGTGCCTTGCAATGGCGACGGCGAAAATTGTGTAAACCATCATTTTGGTGGCCCTACGATTGTTGGAGGCGATTTTAAATTCCATCACTCTACCCATGATAGGATAACGACTGGACCGGTTCGTGTGTCTGGCGATTTGCAGGTTAGAGGTGGGGCTGGCTCTCGAAATGTGATGGAAGGTAATTGGTGTGTAGGTGGTACAATAAAGGGTGAATATGAAGGAGATTTAGCTCATTGGAACTCTATGGTTTCTGGAGTGTATAATGCTAATTATACCTTGGACAAGAAAAAAGGCGACTATAATGCTTGCACTGAATCCATTGCCCCGAAGGTTGAAACTGATATGGACGTTCCTATTTGGCCAACGTCGACTTCAACTGTTTGGGAAGATACGTTAAAAATGACAAGCAATTACCAGAATGAGGTGGCCTTTATTCA
>CACXKY010000057.1 GCA_902768325.1 Fibrobacter succinogenes | reverse complement strand
GTGGGTCGCCGCTTACGGCAAGGTCGCGTGCATCCGCAAGTGCCGCTTTGAGCGCATCTCCGACGGCAAGATTATTTTCGAGTCCGAGACGCAGTGGGTCTTGGTCGACCTGAACCGCGGCCGCCCCATGGCTATCACCGACGAGATGAAAAAGCTCTACGTCGAAGAGGTGTAGGAAAAGGAAAAAAGGGGGGGGGAGGATATGAAAAGTTTGCTGTCACCCTGGAGCAAGCGGAGCGCCGCGATAGGGTCCATTGTAATGTCATTGCGAGGGAACGTAGTGACCGCGGCAATCACTTGCCTGCTTCTCGTTTTCGTCGCCTGTAGTGACGACGATAGCGGTTTCTCGACTCGGCCCACGCACGGTCCTTTTTCCAGCGAGTCCAGTAGCAGCCGTTCTGGGCTAGATTCGGAATCTAGCAGCAAGGGAGATGGAGGCTCTGAAACCGCCAAGACGAGTAGTTCTGCGAAATCTTCTTCGTCTAGTTCGGAATTATCCTCTAGTTCAATAATGGGCTGCAGAACAGAGACCGAAGACAACTGTGAATATGGCGAACTGGAGGATCCCCGCGACGGCCGGACGTACAGGACCGTGAAAATCGGGGACGTGTGGTGGATGGCGGAGAACCTGAACTTCGATACGATTCTTGGTCGCTGCTACCATGATTCTGCTGAGTATTGTGAAAAATACGGCCGTCTTTACGTTCACTCAGAACGAATCTGCCCTGAAGGTTGGTTCTTACCGTCGTTAAGGGACTGGTACGCCTTGTTTGAGGCTGCTGGTGGACGGACGAAGGAGGATGGATTTTCGGTAGTGACCACAGCGCTTAGGTCCTCATCCGATTGGCGTTGCGATGATACGGACTGCACTACAGGCACGGACGCTTTCGGTTTCTCTGCGCTCCCTGCCGGCTATTACGATGATATCAAGAATGATAAGTTCCTTAACGAAGGCTACATGACAAAATTCTGGACTAGCACTGGTGAATATGATAATTACAAAGTGGGTGTGACTCTGTATGACCTCACTCAGAGCGACTATCCCAATTATTACGATATTATTTGGGAAATATACTATTGTGACATGTTATCTATCCGCTGCATCCACTACTGAAAAGAGTCCGTTATCCTAGAAGCTTCTTCGCGATTTGCTGGATTTTGGCGCGGAGGCCCTTGTCTCCGGGCTTGTGGTAAGGCGGGTATAGGCAGGCGAGCGGGTCGAATGTGCCCTGGTGCATCACGTTGCGTTCGTGGCTGAACGTCTTGAACCCGTAAATCCCGTGGTAATTTCCGGTGCCGCTCATGCCCACGCCCCCGAAGGGGACGGAAAGATTCTCGATTTGCAAGATGCAGTGGTTCACGCAGGTGGAACCCGAGGTAGTTTCGTGCAGCACGCGCTTGATGTCGCGTTTTGATTTCCCGAAGATGTACAGCGCGAGCGGTTTCGGGCGGCTTTGCACGAACTGGATGGCCTCATCGAGCGAATCGTAGGCGACAATCGGGAGGATGGGCCCGAAGATTTCGCTCTGCATGATGTCCATGTCGGGAGTGACGCCGGTAAGCACGGTCGCGGGCGTATAGCGGCTCGCGGCATCTCCATTCCCGCAATCTCCATGCGCGCTATCCGCAATCTCGCAATTAGCTGCGCCGCCGATGACGGCTTTCGCGCCTTTCGCAACCGCATCCTCGATGAGCGCCTTGTGGCGTTCTACCGCGCGGCTCTCGACGATGTGTACGAAGTTTTCGCATGCTCTGCGGGCTTCTTCTGTATTGCCGTACATCTGCTTTATGTTGTCTGCAACAGCTTCGGCAAACGGTTGTACTAAATTGCGCGGGCAAAGCATGTAGTCCGGCGCGATGCAGGTCTGGCCCGCGTTGAGGCATTTGCCCCAGGCGATTTTCTTGGCGGCATCCTTGATGTTGACGCTGTCCAGGATAAATGCGGGCGATTTTCCTCCGAGTTCGAGCGTGACGCCGGCATGGACTTTCGCGGCGCATTCCGCGACATGCGCACCGATTCTCGGGCTTCCGGTAAAGAAGACGTGGTCAAAGGGGAGGGCGAGCAGTTTGTCGCCGACTTCCGCTCCGGCTCCCTGCACTACGGCGACTTCGTCTTGCGCGAACACTTCTGCGATAAGCGATTCGAGGAATGCGCTCACGCGGGGCGTCTTGTGGCTGGGCTTCGCGATGACAACGTTACCTGCGGCAACGGCTGCGACGATGGGCGAGACGAACAGAAGGAAGGGATAGTTCCACGGCGACATGATGAGCACGCGTCCCTTCGGCTCGAAATGGCTTTTGCTCTTGTTCAAGGGGAACAGCCAACTCCATTTGCCAGGCTTGTCCTTTACCCAGGCGCGGAGGTGCTTTACGGTGTAGTCGATTTCTTCGAGGGCAGGAAAGACTTCGCTGATCCAGGCTTCTGTCTTGGGCTTGTGGAAGTCGGCCCATACGGCGTCGTAGAATTCCTGCTGGCGTGCGATAATTGCCTTGCGCAGCTTTTTCAGCTTGGCAATGCGTTCTTTCGCGGTCGTCTGCGCGACCGCCCAGCGCTTTTTACCCTGCGCCTCGAAAATTTCTTCCAAAGTATTCATTGGTTGATATTATAGAAAAAAGGAGTCGTCATCCTGACGACCGTAGGGAGGAAGGATCCAGTCATTATGATGTAATGTGTTGGAAGTAAATCGGTCCTGGATCCTTCGGCATTCGCCTCAGGATGACGCGTTACGATGCATCAGCCTACGCTGTGCTCGAGCTTCAAGGTCAGCAATTGCCTTGCCTCGGTCGCGAATTCGCCCGGGAGTTCCTTGAACACGTCCTTGCAGAAACCGCCGACCATCGCTTGTATGGCGTCTTCGCGCTTGATGCCGCGGCTCTCGAAGTAGAAAAGCTGGTCTTCGCTGATGCGGCTGGTGGTCGCCTCGTGCTCGGTGGTGGAACTGGCGTTCGCCACCGTGATGTAGGGGAACGTGTGCGCTGCGCTCTTGTCGCCCACGAGCATGCTGTCGCACTGCGTGTAGTTGCGCGCGCCCGTAGCCGACTTGTGGATGTTCACTTCGCCGCGGTAGGCGTTGCTCGACTTGTCGGCGCTGATACCCTTGCTGATAATCGTGCTCTTGGTGTTCTTGCCGATGTGGATCATCTTGGTGCCGGTATCGGCTTGCATGTGCCCGTTGGTAAGGGCCACGCTGTAGAATTCCCCGACGGAGTTGTCGCCCAGCAATACGCAGCTCGGGTACTTCCACGTAATCGCGGAACCCGTCTCGACCTGCGTCCAGCTGATGCGGCTATTCTTGCCCGCACACTTGCCGCGCTTGGTCACAAAGTTGTACACACCGCCGGCACCAGTCTCACGGTCGCCCGCGTACCAGTTCTGCACGGTCGAATACTTAATGCTGGCGTTATCCTTCGCTACGAGTTCCACGATGGCGCTGTGCAGTTGCTTGCTCGAATATTCCGGCGCGGTGCCTGGCCTGCTTCCTTGTTGTTGATGCGGAAGTAGGTGGAAAGGTCCATCGGGCACTTGACTCCGGGCGGGATGTACACGAAGCTTCCGTCGCCGAAGACAGCGCTGTTGAGTGCCGCGAAGTAGTTGTCGCCAGCCGGGACTACGCTTCCCAGGTATTCCTCGATGAGTTCGGGATATTCCTTGATGGCGTCGCTGATGGAGCAGAAGAGGATGCCCATTTCCATGAGCTTCTTCTTGTGGCTCGTATAAATACTGACGGAATCGAACACCGCATCCACGGCCACGTTGGCGAGGCGCTTCTGCTCGTCGAGCGGAATGCCGAGCTTTTCGAAGGTGGCCAGGAGTTCCGGGTCCACGTCCTCGATTTTTTCGTGATGCAGGTCCACCGGAGCGAAACTCAGTTCGCCCCAGTTCGGCTGCTCCATCTTCAAAAGCTTCTCGTAGGCTTTTAGGCGAAAATTGAGCATAAACTCAGGTTCGCCACGGAGCGTCGATGCCCTGCGGATAATACCTTCATTGAGGCCCTTCTCGAAGGCCTCGTTCTCGATATCCGTGACAAAACCGTATTTGTAATTTTCGCTCATCTGGGCCCAAATATAGAAAAATTACAAAAATTTGCCCTGTTTAAACGCTTTTTTTATTGTGATGATAATTTAAGTAAAAAAAAAGCTAGATTAAGCATGTACATTGAACTCATCCAAAGTTTACGATGAAGAATTATACCTTATCCCTTTTTTTGACAGTAGCGCTAGTTTCTGCTGCCTGGTCGGATCCTACGGCGTCCATTTTCGTTAAAGATGCGGAGGAATTTGCCACCATTCGCAAAGACCTCGAAAGCCTGAAAGGTGGACTCGGGAGCAATGCGGAATTGGATTCCCTATGGGAAGAAGCCAACAAGATTGCCAAGATGAACGACCGGTGCTCCATGATTTCCATTAACGAAGTCCTGGACGACGCCTGTAATCACTTTTATGCGGTAGAGCTCCCTGCCTTCGAAACCAAGTACATGGAAGTGACCGGTGAACTCCGCTTGGGTTCGATTGCGATGGGCAACTCCCTGGCAGAACGAACGGAACAGATTAAGGTCTGTGCCGCGGCCCTGGGCGGAATTCTCGTTTCCAAGGAACAGTTGCTTAAGCTGAACGGTACGCTCGACTTGGAACCGCTGAACTTGGATGGCGCTTTTGACGCTACCTACAATTTCAACCTGTACTATGACGCACGCCGTATGGAGCAGCAGCGCCGCATGATGGACCGCTGGCTTGCCAAGTGCGGTGACATTGTGCTTCGCAAGTCGGGCGACGAATTTGCCCCGCTATTCCTTCAATCCGTGACCTTGATTAACGATTCCCTTGCGAAGGCGAAGGCGAACGTGAAAATCGTGCCCGAACCGGAATTCCTTGACTTCTACCTGGATTTGAACAAGCCGGTTCCCGGTTATTATTACTTGAACGGTACCCAGCTGTTTAGCGTGGCCGCTTTGCCGACGGGTCGTAATTATTCCCATATCATCGTGAACATCCCGAAAAAGAAGGTGAACCTGCCTTTGGGTGTCGATGGCGAAATGCAGAATTTCAAGGGCCGTGTCGAGTTCACGTCGGTATACCAGGACAAGGACTTGGTGGGCCGCTGGACTTGGGGCAAGCCCAAGACACAGAAGTCGTATACCGAGGTCATGGCGTCGGTTAAAGAAGAATCGACGACGATTGCTGTGGGTGATTCCGCGAAGCTTGCTGCGGAGAAGGTTGTTGTAAACAGGGATTCGACTCGTGACGATACGGAGTTCGTGCCTGAAGCCGCTCCGGTGAATGCGGAAGATTCGCTCCAGAAGGATTTGGCCGAGATGCAGGCCAAGGAAGATGCAGCCAAGGCCGCGAAGGATGCTGCGAAGAAAGATGAGCCGGGCTTGAAAATCCATTGGGTCCCCTTGGCGATTGCCGGTGCCGTGACCGTGGGCGGTGGCGTGATGGCTGCCGTATTCAACAGCAAGGCGAAGTCGGAACGCGACAAGGAACCTGCGAATATCGATGAATACGACGAAATATGCGACAACATCGATAGTGCCCAGAAAATGCGTACCGTGGGTATAGGGCTTGCTATTCTCGGTGCGGTTGGTATTGGCGTTACATTCTTATTCTAGGGAGGCGATATGTTTGACAGAAAAATCAAGATAGCTCTAGTCCTTTCCTCTCTCCTCTCTATCGTCGCGTGTTCCGATTACCTTGACGAGTTCCAAAATGAGTATGAAGATTCCTTCGTGGCCTTGGATATTCCGGTGTCAAGTGAAGAAGCTCTGTCGAGCGAAGAAGGGAAGTCTTCGGACAAGGGAACTTCCAGTAGCAGTCAAGAAGACGATTCCGGTAATAGTAGCGCCAATTCCAGCGCTTCCGAGAACTTCAGCGACAGTGACAACTCCAGCAGCTCTGTGAATTCGAGTGATAGCAGCAACTCTAGCAGTTCCGTGAATTCCAGTGGCAGCGGTGACTCTAGCAGTTCAGTACAATCGAGTAGCTCGGTGCATTCTAGCAGTTCTATGCAATCGAGTGGCAGTTTGACTGAATCAAGTAGTAGCGTCGAAACAGATGGCATTGTGTGCGATGGTTCTGATCTCTGGTGCAAGAGTAAATTGTACCGCGTTAATACCGGCATTAATGCCGGTTTAGATAATGGCGGTCAGTGGTGGGCAAAAACCGACGTTATTGAACCTTCACCGGGTGCTTCAAAGCTGAATTGGACGCCTGCTTTGGGCTCAGATAGTTCCTTCAATTCTGTGATAGACCATTGCAATGGTCTGTGTGGTACTTATAATTTGGATAAAGGAAATCTGGGTTTTGATCCGTGGGTCGAGATTGGATTCAGTATTGCTGGAAAATCTCAAACTTCGACAGATAATCTTCCTGCCGATTTGACTGATTGGGGCGGAATATGCATTACCTATACGTCTGACATTGGTGCTTCGTTGGAAATTCATCCAGATTCCGCATTGGAACACCAGCTGAATTATGCTGTTCCCTTTGTGAGTTTACTCAATCAGAGTGTTGCCAGCGAAAAATGTTTTGTGTGGTCGGACTTTGTTCAGCCATCATGGGGGAAAATTAAAATTTCGGCTGAAGAAGCTGTAACGTATGTTAAGGATATTGCCTTCAAGATTCAGGGAAGAAATGGGAGTACTGGAAAGTTCAATATTATTCGCTTGAGGAAAAAGAAAGAAGACGGTGTTGCAAATCTGTCTACATGGAGCTACCTGAATCCAAGCAGTATGTATGAATTGATTCGGGACGAACGAGATGGTCATTTTTACAAGACTATCAAGATTGGCGAACAGACATGGATGGCGCAGAACTTGAATTATAAGCCGCTCAATGGTACGGCAAGTCGCTGTTATCGTGGCGACTCAACGAATTGCAATATCTATGGCAGACTCTATACTTGGAAAGTGGCCAAGGAAGTCTGCCCGGATGGATGGTATTTGCCGAGTAGATCGGATGTAATCACCCTGTTAAAAAATGTCTCGGGAAATACTTCATATGATGGAGAAATGCTTAAATCTGCGGGAACTAAGTTGAAATCGTCAAGGGGCTGGTGTTCTGGCTGTAATGGCACTGACGATTATGGTTTTTCGGCTTTGCCAAACTTTGGTGAAGGAGGATATTTTGCAAAGTTCCATACTATTCAAGAGGTTCATGGTTCTGAAGGTGAAGTTTATGGGGGAAATCTTACAATATACGAAGATGATCAGGCTGCTGTAGAACGTGGTGACACTAGTCAAGTATATCCTGTCCGTTGCATCAAGGGGCCGGTGTCCGGAACCATGACGGATGGTCGCGATGGTAAAACCTATAAGACTGTCAGGATTGGTAACCAGGTGTGGATGGCAGAAAACCTGAACTATGCGTACACGGAGAGGACTGCAGATCTTGATTCCTCTAGTTTCTGCTATGATAATGATCCGGCCAACTGCGACACATATGGTCGCTTGTATCTGTGGAACGCCGCCATGGATAGTGCTGGCGCAATTGAGGGTAATATTGCTAGCGGTTGTGGTACTTCTGCAGGATGTTCCATTAAAGAACCATTCCGAGGCGTTTGCCCTTCTGGATGGCATTTGCCTTCACAGACGGAGTTTAAATCTTTGATTACTGCAGTCGGTGGTGAATCTGTGGCGGGTGTAAATCTCAAATCAACGAGTGGTTGGAGAAATGATGGTAATGGCAATGGAACGTATTTCTTTAATGCTCAGCCTGCTGGTTATTGTACTAACTATCCTTCTTTTGACGGTGAAGGCGAAATTGCTCGCTTCTGGGGTTCTTCAGAATATGAATCAGGAGAATCGGCATACCACTTGGGACTAATTTTTAATTCTGATGCCGCAGACACGAAGTCTATTATGAATGTACATGGCTTATCTGTCCGCTGCATCGAAGACTAAATTAAACAGCATTGATGACTTCTACGGTGAGCTTGTTGAATGCGAGCTTGCCGTTTTCTTTTATTTCGAGGGCCGCGCGGAAGGTGGTCTCGTTCTTCTTGAACGGCTCGAGGACGGACGTAAACTTGTTCTTGAGCAAGCCTTCCACTTCTTCGTCGGTGAATTTTCTCTGGTAGAATACCTGCGGGATGCCGTAGCCGCATTGCGGGCACATGTAAGCCCCGGATTCTTGCGGACCGTTGCGGAAGTGCATGTTGTCGCCACAAACAGGGCAGGGGAGGTTCCTGCGTTGGAATTCAAAAACGGCGCGGCCTTTGTCTTCGCCTTCGCCCCACTTGAGGGCGGCGGCGAATTCGGTGCCCTTCTTGCTCTTGAAACCCTGTATGGGCTGGGTGTGGCCGCTTGTGAACAGTTCATTTATTTCGGCTGCAGTAAGCGTATGGCCTGCAATCGTCTTGAAGAGCGTGAAATTACACGCTGTTGTCCTGCCGGACTCAGTTTCGGCATCGCCGTTTGCGGCACCTCCGGTGCAGAATATCGCGTTCTTGTTTTCTTCGAGCGTCTCGCCGCACAGCGGGCACTTGTAATCTGTTTTTTGCCCATGGAACTTGCCGTCGCTCTCGAAAGCGAACTGGATGTTGAAATCCTTGTCGAGCGTGAGCTTGGCCGAGAATTCACTGCCCTTCTTGCTCTTGAAACCGGAAAGCGGGCCGATGTTCCCGTTTGCGAGCAGTTCCTTCATTTCGCTGTGGCTCAGCATGCGGCCTGCGATGGTGTGGCCCATCTTGAAACCGCATTCGGCGTTCTTGCACACGTAACCCCACGGGGCGATTTCCAACGGCTGGCTGCATTTGGGGCAGTTGATGGCGTCGGTTACGGTTTCGCGTTCAAACTGGCTCCCGTATTTTTGGTGCAGGTGCTCGAAGAGTTCTTTCACGTAGTTGACGATGCCGTCGCGGAACTCCACCGGGGTGAGCGTCCCTTTTTCGACTTGCGAGAGCTTGTACTCCCATTCGCCGGTCATCTCGGGTGATTTCACCTTCTCGTCCATCAACGCGATAACTTCGCGCCCGCGGGCGGTGCTCACCAGGTAATTCTTCTGTGCTTCGATAAAGCCACGCTTCTTGAGCGTCTCGATGATGCCCGCCTGCGTGGCCGGAGTGCCGAGCCCACGGTCTTTCATGGCTTCGGCGAGTTCTTCGTTCTCGATTTGCTTGCCGGCAGTCTTCATTGCGGCAAGGAGCGTCGCCTCGGTGTAGTACTTGGGTTTGCTCTTCTTTTTCTTCTGCAGCTCTACGCTGTCGAAGGGGGAAGTGTCGCCCACGCTCCATTCCGGGAACGCTTCGACCAGGTTCGTGATATCGTCGCCGTCACCCTTGCCCTCGGCGCCACCGTCTGTCATCCCCGCCTCCGAGCGGGGATCTCCTTTCTTTTTCGACGATTTTTTCTTTTCTTCCTTCACAATCGCGCGGAAACCCAGGTCCTCGTTGCGCTTCAGCTTCAGCCGGAACAAGTTCGGGACTGGATCCTTCGACTCCGCTGTCGCTCCGCTCAGGATGACGTCCATCTCGCTCCATACATACGGCTTGAGCCATGCCTGCACGAAGCGTTCTTTCGCCAAATCGTAAATCTTCTGCTCCATTTCGGGCAGCCCGTTCGGGACTTCTCCCGTGGGGATGATGGCGAAGTGGTCGGTCACCTTGCTCGAGTTGATAAAGACGAAGTTCTCGCTTTCGCTGCGCATCACGCCCTTCTGTTCGGGGCTTGCGAGCCTCTGGGCGAGCGCGTAGGCCTCCTGCTTCATGGTGTCGGGCAGGTACTGCGAATCGGTACGCGGGTAGGTGAGGAGCTTCTTTTCGTAGAGGTTCTGCGCGCAGTCCAAAACCTGCTGGGCGCTGAACTTGAAACGTTTGTTGCCTTCCTTCTGCAGTTCCGTGAGGTCGAAGGGCTTCTGCGGGAATTGCTTCTTCTGCTGGACGTCTATTTTTGTGATGGACGCCGGTGCGGGCGGCTTGCAGCGCTCCACGACCGCGTTCGCTTCCGCCTCCTTCTCGAAAACCGCGACTTTGAGGCCTTCGGACTTCTTGTCTGGATCCTTCGACTCCGCTGGTTGCGGAGCCTGTCCTGAGCTTGTCGAAGGGCTCAGGATGACGTATTGTGCCTGATACCCCTTCCACGTTCCGACGACGCTGTAGTAGTACAGCTCCTTGAACTGCTCCACCAGGGCGTCGCGTTCCACGACCAGGTTCAAGGTCGGCGTCTGCACGCGCCCCACCGAAATCATCTTCCCGCGGCCCGCCGTAAGCGTGTAGGCGCGTGTTGCATTGAGGCCCACCATCCAGTCGGCCCGCTGGCGCAACCTTGCGGCATAGCTCAGGTTTACGCGCTGGGTGGCATCTTCCAGGTTCTTCCACGCCTTGTCCAAATCCTTCGCCACATAGCTGTTCACCCACAGGCGCTTGATGGTCTTCTGCTTGAAGGCGGGCGTAAAGTCGAGCACCAGGTCGAAAATCAGGTTACCTTCGCGGCCGGCATCCGCGCCGTTCACGAGAACGTCGGCCTGCTCCATCATCTGTCGCACCACGTTCAGCTGCTTCTTGGTGCTCTCGATTTCCATCAGGCGGAACTTCTCGGGCAAAAGCGGCAGGTTCGAAAGCCGCCAGCCGCCTTCGTAACCGGGGTAGGCATCAAGCGGTGCTAGCGTGATCAGGTGACCCACGCACCAGGTGATGCAGTGGTTCTTGCCGATAAGGCAGCCGTCGCCCTGCGTGAACTTCTCGCCCTCGATGCGTTCAAGCATCGGGCGGTAGTGCTGGTTTGCGACGGAAGGTTTTTCGGCGACAAGCAGAATCATTTCATTGGAAAATATAGCTTCTGGCTGTATTGCAGGACGGGAAAGGGAACATCACGGGAACGTGTTATCTTTGTAAAACAAGATTTTACATACACTTAGCTCAAAATACTGCTACATTTCTTAATGTAAGCGTGAGGACCTTGGGTCGATCGCTTGCAAAAAGAGCCCCTGTCACCCCGGCAGGGGCTTTTTGCATCCCGAGTCCTGAACCCCAATAATCGTGCGGAAGAAAAAATAATACCGCAATAATTTGTTGTAAATTTTGTTATTCTTTCCTTATTAATGGCTTGTTATGCCTACGGAAAAGCGGGGTTGGCCCTATTGTTCAGGAAATGACGGATTGTAAACTGCAAGTTTACGAATGTGGGGGTGGCCGGGGGCTCTAAAACCATAATGTAAACAAATGGAAATGAATGGACCGCAAAACACCTTTTTTACGCCTGTAAACGCTTTTTCTACTGTAAAATCTCCGGTGCCAGCTGCAAGAGTCTATTTTGTTCCGTAAAAGGCGCAAGGCGCAAAGGATGGAATATGATTGACGTTAAGGGCAAATGGACCTTGGTTACCGGCGGCTGCCGTGGGGTTGGCCGTCTCACCGCCATAGAGATGGCGAAACTCGGAGCGAACATCATTTTGCAGGGCCGCGACAAGGCCCATGCCGAACCGGTACTTGCCGAAATCAAGAAGTACGGTGTCGAAGCGCGCGCTGTGGGCTGCAACCTCGAAAGCGAAACCGAAATCGATGCCGCCCTCGCCGAAATCGACAGCTGGGGCGTGCAGGTGGACCTCGTGTTCAACAACGCGGGCCTCATGAGCCATTACTTTACCGATTACCTCACCAACACCATGGAAGATTTCCACCATGCGATGGCAGTGAACTTCTACGCTCCGGTAAAGATTGCCTACCATTTTCTGCCGGGCATGATCAAGCGCGGCTTTGGCCGCATGCAGCTCACCACGAGCGGCATCGCCAACGAACCTGAGCTGATGGGCTACGCCTGTGCGAAGGCCGCCCTCACCAAGTTTGTGAAGGATTTCGCCTGCAAGCTCAACGGCACCGACGTGATGATGAACGTGATGGACCCGGGTTGGCTCCGCACCGATCTCGGTGGCCCGAACGCCCCCAACGCTCCCGAAACCGTGATTCCGGGTTCCATGGTCTCCGTGCTGCTTGATGACAAGAAGAGCGGCCGCTGGTTCAGCGCCCAGGAATTTACCGGCATGACCCTCGCCGACGCCGTCGAAAAGGGAAAATCCGTCGAGGCGTAATACTAAGTGAAAATAATGTAGTACGAAATCACGTTTTTTTGTTCAAAACGAGTCTGTCGGCCCTGCCGATGGACTTTTTTGTATAAAATAAGCTAATTTATATGGAGTAAATTCTTTAGAAAAGGAAAAAGGATATGCGTTCTTTTGTTCTTGCTGTTTTGCTGCTCGTGGCCGGAGTCTGGGCTGCCGAAGAAAAATTAGGCACTAGGGGAAACCCGCTTACTATTGCATCCGTCGATGAGTTGGTCGAATTCCGCCAGGCGGTGATGATGGGTACTGCGTATAAGGGCGTTGCTCTTGAAAATGGTGCCGCAGGCTTGCATTTCAAGTTGATCAAGGACTTGGATCTTTCTTCCGTGTGCGGCCCTACTGTCGGGAACTGGGAACCCATCGGCCCGTTCAACGGGAGCTTCGATGGTGGAAACCATACCATTTCGAACCTGTTTATGGACGATTCCCTTGGTAATGTGTATAATCCGGGATTCTTCGGTCCGGTCCTCCTTGATGATAGTGATACGAGCTATTTCGAAAATATCACTTTCGATAAAGTGAAGGTTCGCACGTCTGCGGTGTTTGGCACAATCGTATCCCAGGTCGTTTCTGGACATGTGGTAATTCGGAATAATACGGTCAATATTTCGTTCCAAAATACATCCGGTGCCGATTTCCAGGCCGGTGGAATTGTTGGCAATTCGCTTGGGGAATGGACCGGGATTTATCACAATACGGTAAAGGGATCTTTTACGATTACGGATTTTAAGTCTATTGTCTTGGGTGGAATTATCGGAGTTGCAGTGGGCGCGGTTGACTTGGGCTCAAATACGAACGAGGCTGTAATCATCGTTAAGGGCGAGGGCGGTGCTTATGCGGGTGGACTCGCTGGGCAGATGCTTGCCGAAACAGTCATGACGGGGAATACGAATAAAGGAAATATTACGGTGCAGATTCCCCAAAAGAGCGCCTTTGTCGGGGGCCTTGTGGCCGCTTATCCTTCAAGTGAAACGCAGAGGGTAATCAAGGGTAATAGCAATTCCGGCAAGATTGTGGTGACGGCGAGCTATGTAGCCGAAGGTGGCCTGTTTGGATACATCATGGGCTTTAAAAACTTGACTTTGGATAGTTGCGTTAACAATGGCGATATCACCTATCGTGGAACGGGTTCGGAAGAACTTGTACAGGTGGGGGGTGTTGCGGGTATCTGGGAAACCTCGAAAGCGACCCGTATGGAAAACCACGGCGCCATCAGTGTTGAAAATGCAAAGAGCCCCTATGTGGGTGGTATTGTTGGCTATGTTCGCTCTGGCGTGAAGGACATTTCTCTTGCGGAAGCGGTGAACGAAGGCAGCATTACCATTCAGAGTAATGGTAAAGTGACTGGATGGATTGCTGGCCTGGTTGGCGGGACCGATTCGTTAAAGACGGTGACCTTGGAAAAATGCGAGAACAAGGGTGAAATCAAGATTGTCGGCGAGAAGGATGCTGGTAACCTTGTTGTCGAACCGATAGCCTCTGTGCATTCCGGAACGACTCTTAAGGTTGAGGAAGGTTCCAGCGAAGAAAAGCCTGGTGAAGAAAAGCCTGGTGACGAAAAACCCGGCGATCAAAAGTCTGGCGATGAAAAGTCTGGTGACGAAAAATCGGGTGATCAAAAGTCTGGCGACGATAAACCGGGTGATCAAAATCCGGGTGGCGGCAAGATGGTTGTCGCCGTACAAGAAAACTTGCTGGAAATGCATTTGTTCCGCGATGGCGACCGCCTTGCGTTGGAAATCCCGGGCCTGGCCCGTGGGGAACGTGCCCAGGTGGCGGTGTTCTCCCTTGAAGGCAAGCGCGTCCCTGTGAATGTTACCCGTTCCGGGAGCACTTTCTACATGGATGGGGCGATTGCGGCGGGCCGTTACATTGTGCGCGCGGTGACTTCGCATGGTTCGAAATCGTTCGTTACTATATTTTAAGGCATGAACAATTCACAATCCCGCAGCAAGCTTCGTGACGAAGTCTATACCCAGATGATGTGCGCCCAGGCGCGCCTCAGCAAGGACCAGAATACACAGATGGGCGCCGTGCTCGTGAGCGCCGAGGGCCGCGTGATCAGTACCGGTTACAACGGTGCTCCGGCGGGCTTCGACGACGAGACCGTCCCGTATACCCGTGAAAAGCAGTTGCTCGCTTACGACCTGCTCGATGCGGATTCGGGCGAACTGTTGAGCCATCACGAGTTCGAGGCGAACAAGTACCCCTTCATGGTGCATGCCGAAATCAACGCGCTGCACTATGCCCGCGGGAAGGTGCCTCCCGGCTCCAAGCTGTACGTGATTGGTTTCCCGTGCGAACGCTGTGCGCTTGACGTGAGCCTTTCGGGCGTGGCCGAAGTCTTTGTGACCAAGGACGATTACGACCCGAAGTCGACGCTCAACAACAGCCGCGATACGGCCTACTACATGTTCGCGCAGGCGGGAATTGTAGTGACGCTCTGCGGCAAGAGGATTCGTCCGGTGGTGTCGAAACCGGCGAAGTAATCTGCGAAAATTATTCCAGTGTAATTTCCCTCTCCGTCTCGGAGAGGATTTTTATTTTGATGGTCTTGGTGATGAAGGAAGTGTCGTCGAGACGTTCCGGCCATTCGATGAGGCTGATGCCCTGGGCCAGGTAGTCGGGGTCCATGCCGATTTCGTTGAGGTCCGCGCCGCCTTCGAGCCTGTAAAGGTCGAAGTGGAAGATGGGCGGGTTGTTCGGGTATTCGTGCAGGATGGTGTAGGTGGGCGAGCAGACGGTGCCCTGGAAACCGAGCCCCGCGCAGATCCCGCGGCTCATGACGGTCTTGCCCGCGCCGAGGTTCCCGTACATGGCGACCATGTCCCCGGGCTTGAGCGTGCGCGCGAATTCCTTCGCCCAGCAGTATGTCTCTTCTTCACTCTTAAAAATCACTTCCCACCTGCGATACTAATAACTAATAACTAATGACCAATGACCAATGACTAATGACTAATGACCAATGACTAATGACCATTTACAGCTTTTCCTTGAACTGCTCGTACGTGAATTCGTGCAACAGGTGGAACTTGCCGTCCATGTCGAACATCCCGATGTTGGGGTGACGCACTCCGTTGAAGAACGTCGTCTTCACCATGGTGTAGTGGATCATGTCTTCGAAGATGATCTTGTCGCCGACTTGCAAGGGCTTGTCGAACGAGAAGTCGCCGAGTTGGTCGCCGGCAAGGCAAGTGTTGCCTGTTAGTTTGTATGTAAACTTCTTGACGCCGGGGAGGTCTGCGCCGGTCACGTTCGGGCGGTAGGGCATCTCCAGGCAGTCGGGCATGTGCGCACTCACGCTCACGTTCAAGATGGCGATGTCCATCTCGTTGTGCACGAGGTCGACGACGTTCGCCACCAGTTCGCCGGTCTGCCAGCCGATGGCTTCGCCAGGTTCCATGATGACCTCGAGGTGAGGATAGCGCGCCTTGAAATTATTCAGCAGCTCCACCAGCTGGTCCCTGTGGTAGTCCTTGCGCGTGATGTGGTGGCCGCCACCGAAGTTCACCCACTTCATTTGCGGCAGGTACTTGCCGAAATGTTTTTCGAAAGCGGCGAGCACGCCTTCCAGTGCGTCGGCGTCTTGTTCGCACAGCGCGTGGAAGTGCAGCCCGTCAATGCCGTCTAGCAGTTCCGGTTTGAATTCCGCTTCCGTCACTCCGAGCCTGCTGTACTTGCCGCACGGGTTGTACAGGTCCGTCTCGACGGTCGAGTACTGCGGGTTCACGCGGATGCCGCAGCTCACGCCGGCCTTGAGGGCTTTGTCCTTGAACCGGCTCCACTGGCTGAAACTGTTGAAGGTGATGTGGTCGGCGAGCGAAAGAATCTGGTCGATCTCTCCGTCTTCGTATGCCGGTGCGAACACGTGGACTTCCTTGCCCATCTCTTCTTTGGCAAGCCTAGCTTCGTTCAAACTCGAGGCAGTAGCGCCGGGGAGGTATTCACCGATGATGGGGAAGCTCCGCCAGAAACTGTATCCTTTGAGGGCGCAAATAATCTTGACTCCGGTCCTGTTTTGGATGTCGGAGAGGATTTCCATGTTCCTGCGGAGGCGTTTTTCGTCGAGAACATAGCAGGGGGATTTGACTTGAGAATAATCGAGCATGGCCCAAATATAGCTTATTGGCAATTTTACCCCTCCAAAAGGGGCTTTTTATTGTTTTTTTTGCCTTTTAAAGAATCCTTTAACTAAATTTATCGGTGATGATTTTCTCTTACTCTAAGTGTATTTTTGCATCTATTTTGACCCTCGCTTTTGCCGGGTTATCTTTCGCTCAATCTGCTCCTGCGGCACAACCTGCTGCAGTGCAACCGGCCGCCGTCGCCAATTCCGAAGTCGTCGCTCCCCGCGGGGCAACAACTACCCTTGACGAAATGATTCAGGCCAAGCTTGATTCGATGGACCGTAAAAAGGATCCTTCCGTCAAGGTCAATTCCGACAGCCTTGCCAAGGCGAAAGCCGACAGCATCCGCCGGTTGATCCGCGAAGGCAAGTACGTCCAGCGTGCCCGGTACGACAAGAGCAACTTCGACCATTGGAAGGTCGATACGGTTTTCCAGAAGTCCATGAAGGCCGAAACCTTCGGCGTCTGGCGCACCCCGATCGTGGCCCACGGCCATGCCTTCCGCGATGCGGAACTCCGCTTCGGCATGAACGACACGCTCTACGGCGTGACCCGCACTTATTCCGATTCCGGCCGCTACCAGAAGACGGGTGAGTACACCTACAAGGCTCGTTACCGTTTCGATAACGATTCCTCTCTCGTGACCCGCGAAGTCTTCTTGGATCGTGAAGTCATCCGTTGGGACTACATCCTGTTCCACATCAAGGGCGACACCCTCAAGCACAACCTCAAGAAGCTTGAATTCCGCGACCTGAACGATAACTGGCTCAACGCACTCCAGGGCTTCGAGAACATTCCTCCGGAAATCTATATCCGCGACAAGAGTGCTTCCGACGAAATGGCCAAGGAATACGAGCAGTCCAAGGGCAAGAAAAAGAAGTAGGCTTCGGGGTCCGGTATGTCCAAGATTACCGGACGGGGCCTTCCGTCTTTCCATCATCATCGAGTCTTTATTTGTTTTGCCGTACTCGTTACGGCAATCTTCCTATGTAGTTTGCTGACGCTCTTGCTGGGCAAGGTGGAATTCGGCATTGCCGATTTGCTGAATGCGTTGGCCGAACCAGGGGGCGAGGACGTCTCTCATCGAATCTTCTGGAACCTGAGGGTTCCGCGTGTCTTTGCCGCAATACTCGCGGGCGTCGCCCTCGCGGTATCGGGACTTTCCCTGCAGACGGTGTTCCGCAACCCGCTGTGCGGCCCGTTCGTCTTGGGCATCAGCAGCGGTGCGAGCCTCGGAGTCGCCCTCGCGCTCCTTGCCGGAATGGGCTTCGGCCACCTGGGTGTCCTCGGCGCCGCATCGGCCGGAGCGCTCGTGGTCACGCTTATCGTCATGACCATCGCGTCGTTCTTTACGCGCAGTTCCGTGCTGCTTGTGGCGGGGCTTCTGTTCGGTTACTTCATCGATGCGCTGGTGAGCATGGTCATCGTCGGCGCCGAAGCGGAAAACCTCCAGGTGTACGTCGCATGGGGGATGGGCAGCTTTGGCCGCCTGACGCTCGATGCGGTTTGGCTTTTTGCGGCAGCGGTGGCTGTTGGACTGGCCTTGGTGGCCGGGTCTATCCGTTACTTGAACGCGGCCCGCGTGGGTGACGATTTTGCGCGTGGTCTCGGCGTGAACGTGAACGTGGCGCGCAAGTGCGTGCTGCTCGGCTCGAGCATCTTGGCAGGAGCGTCGACCGCTTTCTGCGGACCGGTGGCGTTCATCGGGATTGCCGTGCCGCACCTCGCGTACATGATGTTCAAGTCGACGAACCACCGCGTGTTGATTCCGGGTGCGGCATGCACCGGCGCGCTGCTCGCGCTGGTGGCCGGGCTCTTCCCGGCGGCAATCCCGCTGAACGCAGTCTTGAGCGCGGTAGGCGTTCCGATTATTTTGTATGTAATGCTACGCAGTTCGAAATCGGGGAGGGAATTGTGAGTTCCGAAAAAGATTCCCTCCTGAATTGCGAAATGCTCCGCGTCGGCTATGCAGGCCGTTCCGCCGT
>CACXKY010000056.1 GCA_902768325.1 Fibrobacter succinogenes | reverse complement strand
CAACGATGTGGTGACGAAGCTCGGCTGCGAGCCGTTCTCGGTGATGACGGTGCTGTTGCCGGTGGGCATCTCGTTCTATACGTTCCAGTCCATGAGCTACGCGATTGACGTGTGGCGCGGCACGGCTCCTCCGGTCAAGGACTTCGTGACGTTCGCTTGCTACGTGGCGCTGTTCCCGCAGCTTGTCGCGGGCCCGATTGTGCGCTACAATACGGTGGCCGAGGAACTCGCAACCCGCACGCATACGCTCGAGAACTTCGTGCGCGGCATCATGTTCTTCAGCTTCGGTTTTGCGGAGAAGATTTTCCTCGCGAACCAGGTGGGCATCATCGCTGACCGCGTGTTTGCGGCGGACGCGCCCGGCGTGCTGAACTGCTGGTGGGGTAGCCTTGCCTACATGTTCCAGATTTACTTCGACTTCTCGGCGTACAGCAACATGGCGATTGGTCTCGGCCTGATGCTCGGGTTCCATTTCCCGCGCAACTTCAACGGTCCGTACCGCTCGGGGAGCATTACCGAATTCTGGAAGCGCTGGCATATTTCGCTTACCAGCTGGTTCCGCGATTACCTCTACATTGCCCTCGGTGGAAACCGCGTGGGCAAGAAGCGTTTGTACTTTAATTTGTTCATGGTCATGTTCTTGAGCGGCGTGTGGCACGGCGCGAACTGGACGTTCGTTTGCTGGGGCCTCTACCATGCCTTCTTCATGATTCTTGAACGTGCGAACAATAAGAACGCGCTCTACTACAAGGCGCCCCGCGTGGTACAGATTCTCATTACGCAGGTGATTGTGCTTTTCGGCTGGGTGCTGTTCCGTGCCGATAACATCGGGCCGATGCCATCCTTACGGCCGAAATCTTCACGCCGACGTGTATCGTGTTCATGGCGGTGGCAGGCCTGCTTTCGTTCTGGAAGTTCCGCAGTTTTGACTGGTGCAGCGAGGTGAAGACCTGGAAGGCGGCTGTCGCGCTAGGGCTCTTTGTGCTCGCGACGCTGGCGCTGTTTACCCAGAGCTACAACCCGTTCCTGTATTTCCAGTTCTAGCCGTTTGAGGCTCGCCTTTGAGCGGGCCTTTTTACTATCTTGCTCAGTATGAGTGAAGATGTTCAGAATATGGATGATGTTGCCGAGGAATCGGCGGAACTCCCCAAGGTGGAAAGCCGGGAAGACCTGGCCCGTATAATCCAGGCGATTGTTTTTGCGTCGCCCGATATCGTGACCTTGAAAAAGTTGAGGGAAATCCTCGGTGATTTCCTGGATGCGAGGACCGTTTCCGACGCCTTGATTACGGCGAACGATTCCCTGAACAAGATCCAGTCCCCGTTCGAGATTGTGGAACAGGCGGGCGGTTACCGCTTCCGTACGCGCGCCAAGTACTACCCGTGGGTGCGCAAGCTGTTCCCGGAGGCGAATGCCCGCCGTTTGAGCCAGGCCGCTCTCGAAACGCTTGCCGTGATTGCCTACCAGCAGCCGATTACGAAGGCGGCGATTGAACAGGTGCGTGGCGTGTCGTCGGTCGACGGCCCCATCCGCAACCTCCTCGACAAGGGCTTTGTCGCACTCGGTGCGCGTTCCGATACGGTTGGAAACCCGTACACCTACGTGACGACACAGGAATTCATGAAGTATTTCGGCATCAACCGCATTCCGGAAGACCTGCCGCGCCTGCGCGAGTTCAGCGAACTGCTGGAAGCGGGTGCGCTTGTCCCGCAGTACGCACGGCCCGAGAACACTCAGGAAGAGCCCAAGCCGCCTGAGGAAACGCCGGACCAGATTGAACTCTCGATGGGGGATGCGTAATGGCTGTAACCCCGTTGATGCAGCAATATTACGAAATCAAGAAACAGAATCCTGGCTGCATCCTTTTCTTCCGTATGGGGGACTTCTTCGAGCTTTTCGAGGAAGATGCCGTCATTGCTTCCAAGATTTTGGGGCTTACGCTCACGAGCCGTAATAACGGCGCTGCCGGAGCTACCCCGTTGTGCGGCTTCCCGCACCATGCTGCCGACCGTTACGTACCGAAAATGGTTTCGGCCGGTTACCGCATTGCTATCTGCGAGCAGGTCGAAGACCCGAAACTCGCGAAGGGAATCGTCAAGCGCGATATCGTCGAGATTATTAGTGCCGGTACCGCCATGGACGAGACGAACCTGAACGCGAAGGAGGCGAACTACCTCTTTGCGTACATCCCGGTTTCAGGGAAGGCGGGCGGTAAGGATGGTTCTGCACAGGCGGCGTTTGCTGTTGCCGACGTGACGACGGGCTACCTGGCTGCTTGTAACAGTTCGGTGCAGTCTTTTGAATGCGAGTTCAGCCGTCGTATGCCGAAGGAATTGGTCGTGCCCGAGGGATGCGCGATTCCTTCTGCCATTATGGACCTCGTGAAAGCCGAGAATGTCTTGATTACGGAACTCCCAGCCTTCCTGTTCGATGCGGAGCAGGCCAAGGATGTCTTGTTCGGCCACTTCAAGGTGGAAGCGCTGGATGGGCTCGGCTTGGATGGCCGTCCCGACGAGACGGCGGTGACGGGAGCGTTGCTCCAGTATCTGATGGACCAGAAGAAGTCCGAGCTTTCTCATTTTACAAGTCTCGAAATCTTGAATCTCGACGACTTCATGACGCTTGACCCGAGCACGCTCCGCAATTTGGAACTGGTGCGCCCGCTGAATGCGGACGATATGTCCAGCACCCTCTGTTCTGTTCTGGACTTCACGGTGACTGCGATGGGCGGACGTACGCTCAGGGACTGGGTGAGCCACCCGCTGATTTCGGTATCGAAGATCCGTGAACGCGAAGAAGCGGTGGCGGAACTGGTACAGAATCCGGTCGCGCTTGATGAACTGAAGGAATCCTTGACGTCTATCCTCGACATGGAGCGCCTGATGGGCCGCGTCGGTTCGGGACGTGCCAATGCCCGCGACCTGGCGGGGATGGGGCGTTCCCTTTCGCAGGCCGCCAAGGTCGCGGATGTGCTGGAAGGATTGCGGGCGCCTGTTTTCGAAGGACTCCGCGATTCCCTGATCCGCGCCAAGGGGCGTGGCGAAGAACTGTTGCAGAACTTCAATGACGATTTGCCGCTCACGGTGCGTGAAGGTGGGATGATCCGCGAAGGCGCGAATGCCGAACTCGATGCGATGAACGCCGACATCAAGGAACGCCGTGAATGGATTGCATCCCTGGAAGGCCGTGAACGCGAACGCCTGGGCATCCCGAGCCTCAAGGTGGGCTACAACAGGGTTTTCGGTTATTATATCGAGATTACCAAGGCGCAGATGGCGAAGGCGACAAGCCCGATTCCCGAGGAGTACATCCGCAAGCAGACGACGGTGAACGGCGAACGCTATATCACGCCCGAGATGAAGGAATGCGAATCCATCATCAGCAACGCCGAAGTGAACATCCATGCGCTGGAATACAAGATTTTCTGCGAGCTGCGCGACCGCGTGAACGGCTGGCGTGCCGAACTCCAGTCCATCGCCGATGCCATTGCACGCGTCGATACCTTCTACAGCTTTGCCCGGGCCGCCCGCAAGTACAACTATGTCTGTCCCGAGGTTTTCGAGGGAACGGGCATTGATATCTGCGGTGGCTTCCATCCGGTGATTGTCGCGGTGAATCCGGACCTAGAATTCGTCCCGAACGATGTCTCGCTCAATGCGGACGGAACGCGCCTGATGCTCATTACGGGCCCGAACATGGCCGGTAAATCAACGTACCTGCGCCAGACGGGGCTGATTGTGCTCATGGCGCAAATCGGCTGCTTTGTGCCGGCAGAAAGCGCCCGCATCGGTGTGGTGGACCGCATCTTTACGCGCGTGGGCGCAAGCGACCGCCTAAGCCGCGGCCTGAGTACCTTCATGGTCGAGATGATCGAGACGGCGAATATCTTGCGTAACGCGACGCCGCATAGCCTGGTGCTGCTTGATGAAATCGGCCGCGGGACGAGTACGTTCGATGGCCTTTCGATTGCCTGGGCGATTGTGGAAACTTTGCACGACGAACCGTCCCGTGCAGCAATCACGCTGTTCGCGACGCACTACCATGAACTGACCGGGCTTGTCGACAGCCTGGAACATGCGGGAAATTTCCAGGTGGCTGTCCAGGAAAAAGGCGACAAGCTCGTGTTCTTGCACAAGATTCTCGCTGGCGCCTGCGATTCGAGCTACGGCATCCATGTAGCCGAAATGGCGGGGCTTCCCAATAACGTCGTGCGCAGGGCTCGCAAGATTTTGCTCCGCCTTGAAAAGCAGAAGATTGACCCGAGTGATGGGGCCGTCCACAAGAAGCTCATGGAAAAACCCCAGATGGACCTCTTTGCCCCGCCTGACGAAAATACGCAACTCCTGAAGGATGAAATCCGTCGTATGAAGCCGGACGAGATGACTCCGATGCAGGCGCTGCAGCGTTTGATGGAACTGAAGGAGAACTACGGAAAGTAGCGGCGTTGCCGCAGTTCTAAGTTCTTAGTTACTAGTTACTAGAAAAGCTGTTGTGAAAAATGAACATGGCATAGATATTTAAGTTATTTTTTTACTTAAATACAACTAACTGGAAACTATTAACTAGTAACTAGCCGAAGGCTAAAACATGATCGACTTCGCCGCCTTACAGGATTTCGTCTACGAGAACCGGGTGTTCGATTCGAACGTCCACGGGCTTGCCCATTGGCGTCAGGTGGAGTTCAACGGGATGCTCCTCGCGCAGGCGATGCATGCCGACATAACGGTGGTGCGCCTTTTCGCGCTGTTCCATGACTGCAAACGCGAAGACGACGGCTATGATGGCGAGCATGGGAAACGCGGGGCGGAATTCGCCAAGCAGTGCTTCGAAGAAAAACTCCTGGACATTACACAGGAACAGTTTGACAAGCTATACCATGCCTGCGCCTTCCATACCAAGGAACATGCTTCGGGCGATGCGACTATTGATACGTGCTATGATGCCGACCGCCTGGACTTGGGCCGTGTCGGTTTCGAACTCGATCCTAAGAAAATGGCGACGACACCAGGTGCAAAAATCGCCCGCAAGTCCTTGACCGCGGGCGTGAGTGTCTACGAAATGCGCGAATGGCTCAAGACGGTATATGTCTAGCCGTTATTTTCGCCAATCCAATTCATTCTTCCGGTAAACTGGACCTCTTCGGCAATCGCCTGGAAGGTGCAGCTGATTTCAACGCCCGCGTTTTTGGGAAGCGCGCTTACGCCCACGGCGGTACGGGCATGCTTTCCGTTTTCACCGAGAATCTGGACGGCCAGTTCGCTGGCGCCGTTCAGTACGGCGGGCTGTTCGTGGAAGTCGCTTGCGGACTGCACGAATCCCTGCATCTGGACGAGCCTGAGCGTCTCGCCGTGTTCCAGCTTCGTCATGGCGGCGGCGATGTTGTTGAGCAGGCAGATACGTGCCGCTTCGGTCGCCTTCTCGACGGGAAGTTCGGTCGGAACGGTGCCGCAGTAGGCAGAAAAGTCGCCCTTGATGGAAGGCAACTGGCCCGAAACCACGATAGTATCGCCAAAGCGTGTTGCCGGAACATAGGCGGCGAGCGGTACGGGGCATTCGGGTAAGGTAAGGGCTAATTCTTCGACTTTCTTTTTGATATCCATAAATTTTCCTTCTTTTTGTCATCCCCGCGAGGGGCGTTGTCATCCCCGCGGAGGCGGGGATCTCTCTTGTTAAACCTATTTCTTCTTGAACACTTTTGCAAAACAAAAAGCGCACAGTCCGATAATCGCCGCCCACGAGGTGAGCATAAAGACGAGTCCGCCGGTTGTGAATTCTGCGTCCATGTTATGCCTCCTTCGCGCTGTCGGTTGCGCTGCTTTCGGTTTCGTCGGAATTGCCGATGGGCATCTTCTGGATGCCCGCGCTGCGCCCGCGTTCTGCGGTGCCGCCCTTGCGCCAGGCGTAGGCGATGGCGATATTCAGCAAGATGACTAGCAACAGCAGGAATCCGCGGAAGCCCCACGTGAAGTAAAGCTGCGAGAATTCCGTGCCGAGGAAGGTGACCTTCGCGTCGGCGGGGATGTTGCTGAGAGTGATGAGCGGGAGCCCGTCGGTCAGAGTGAACGACACGAGCAAGACGATGAGGTAGGCCGGGCAGACATACTGGATGATGGGCCTGAAGAAGCGGGGGAGCTTGAGCTGCGAGCCTTCGTTCATCAAGGCGAAAGCCTCGCTGTCTTCGCTTCCGTCGTCGGTCTTCACCTTTTGGCGACCGAGGATGAACGAGAACACGAGCGCCTGGATAGCGCCGAACACCACGAGCAGGAACGTGCCGCCCCAGAAGTCGAGTTCGTCAACCGTACCGGCAGCCAGCCCGAAGATGGCGGTGAGGCCACCGATGAAGGTAATGGTGCTGATGGTCGTGACGGACTTCTTGCGGCTGAACTTGAGGTCGTCTTCGCAGAAACTGATCAGCGGCTGGATGATGGAAATGGCGCTGGTGATGCCCGCGAAGAAGAGCAGGGCGAACCAGACCGTCTGCAGGACTCCGCCGAGCGGGAGCGTGCCGAACACGTAAGGCATGGTCTGGAAGCCGAGCCCGAAGGTACCGAGCTTCGCACATTCCTCGATGTTTGCACCCGCGATGATGACCGCGATGGGGATGACGACCGTGCCGCCGATAATGATTTCGGCAAAGCCGTTCGTGGCGCTGGCCGTAAGTGAAGAGAGCACGAGGTCTTCCTTGGGCTTGAGGTAGCTCGCGTAGCACCAGATGATGCCCATGCCGAGGCTCATGGTGAAGAAGACCTGGCCTGCGGCAGCCATCCAGACCTTGGGATTGGCGAGCTCGCTAAAGTTCGGGTTCCACATAAAGGCAAGCCCCTTGCCGATACCCGGGAGCGTCAGCACGCGCACCACGAGGATGATGCCGAGGATAAGCAGGATGGGCATGCAAATCTTGTTCACTCGTTCGATGCCCTTGCGCACGCCGAAGGCGAGGACGACCATGTTGCAGGCGAACGTGATGAGGAAGAAGAGGATTGCGACGGGAATGGGGCCCACGCAAGTCTTAAGCATGATGAAGTCGCCGAAGAACTGCGTCACCGCGGCGCTGCCCTGGGCCGTGACTTCCATGAGTTTGCCCGTGAGCGAGTAGTAGGCGAACGCGAGAATCCACGACTGGATGAACACGTAGTAGAAAACGATGAAGATGGGCGGCAAGAGGCCGATGGAACCCAGGTGCTTTGCCCAGGGCTTCTTCTTGCCGAAGATAATGTGGAGCGTGCTCGGGGCGGTGCCGTAGCCGTTCCTGCCCGCGTAGCGGCCGAGCGTCCATTCCATCCATGCGAGCGGGATGCCCAATAGGAGGAAGGCGATGAGGTAGGGGATGATGAATGCGCCACCGCCGTTGGTGGCCGCCTGTACGGGGAATCTAAGGAAGTTGCCGAGCCCGACTGCCGAACCGGCGACAGCGAGGATGACTCCAATCTTGGAACCCCAATTTTCTCGATTCTGGTTCATACCCTAAAATTTATGACAATCTTTAAGGCGTGGCAACCCTGGGATGCGTTTATAGCCGTCTAAGAACGGCCTTGCGCATTAGCGGAGGCGGATTTTCTTTTGTGCGTAGATGGACTTGCCGCCGTTACACACGTAAGCGACCGTACACACGATAAAGAACGCAGGGAGCGTATCGAAGCCGAACATCTCGGCGCCGACAAGGATGGGGGCGAACAGCGTGTTCGTCGCGCCGCCAAAGACGGCTGCATAGCCGAGCGCTGCGGCAAGCGGGAAGGGAACGCCCACGGCGGTTGCGATGACAGCACCGAAGGTGGCGCCAATCGTAAACAGCGGGGTGACTTCGCCGCCCTGGAAACCGACGGAGAGCGTAACGATGGTGAAGAGCATCTTCAAAATCCAGTCCCAGGCGTAGATGCCCGCGCCGCTCGCCGAAACCGCGGCCGCGTTCCCGAAGCAGATATCGGTGAGGTTCGTGCCGAGGCCGGAATAACGGCCTTGCCAGCAGAGCAGCAGAAGCGCGCTAAGCGCAACGCCCATGATGGCGACGCGCTTGATGGGATTCGGGAACTTTTCGGCGAAGAACTTTTTGGAAAGCGGGAGCAGCCAGGCGAATGCTCCGCCGACAATCCCGAAGAGAATCCCGAGAACGGCGAGTTTTAGAACAAAGTAAATATCGAGTCCGGCATCGCCGTAAAAGAGTCCGGCGAGGTTCCAGTCCGGCGAGAAACTGTTCAGGTCCAGCGTGAATCGGGCAATCCCGAGCATCTCGGAAACCTTGTAGGCGCTTATAGCGGCGACGGTCGCGGGGAGGAGCGCCGCCATCTCGAGGTGGGCGGCAAGAAGGATTTCGAGCGAGAGCGCGATCGCCGCCATCGGGGTCTGGAAGAGCCCGGCGAAACCCGCCGCCATGCCCGATACGAGCAAGATGCGCGGTGCGTTTTCTACCGGGATCTTCGAACTGATGTTGTGGCCGAGGGTCGCACCGATTTGCATGGCGACGCCTTCGCGACCGGAGCTGCCGCCGAAGAGGTGCGTGACCCAGGTCGTTACCATGATGAGCGGGATCAAGCGGAGCGGGACTTCTCTTTCTTTGCCGTGCGCGACGTCGAAGACGATCCCCATGCCGCGTTCGGAACCCTTGCCGAACTTGCGGTAGGTGAGAACGATGGCAATGCCGCCTAGCGCAAGGGCGGGAATCCAATACAACGGGCTTGCATCGCGGATTTCGCTGACGCGTTGCAGAACCTGCCCGAAGAATGCGGTCAGGGCGCCGACGATAGCTCCGAGAATCAACGCCGCACCGACGAGTATCGGTTGCGAAAGCCAACGCTTGATTTTATCGTGAACTTTCGCCTTCGCCCTGCGGATGACTTCTTCTTTCATCTCGGGGCTGAGGCTGTTGTAGATGTCTTGCCAGTTCTTGCCGTTCATCGCTTACCTTTTTTACGACGCCAAAATTAGCAAAAAGGAAGTGCCTGAACTCGCGGTTTTCCCGCCCATGGCGGTTAAGGGGCGGATCTAGCTGTAGTACAATGTCTTAACCTGTTTATACAGCGTTATTTTCTTATGTAATTATTACCAATTATTTACGTTTTTTACGTAGGTAAGGGATTGTTTACGTCCGGTGTTGTGGTTATATTCTGCGCATAACCTTTATTGATAAAGTAATTTTTTGTTGATAAAATAATCTTTTGTTGATAAAATAATTTCTTGCAATAAATGTTTTTCACAAATAAAAAGGAGACAATCTATGTCAAATGAAATGGTGGTATTGCAGGGAAAAGTATTTTCGGTTGAACTGCAGTCGATGCTTGGTTCAACACTTTACGGATGGAGCCTGACCGGGATTCCGCAGGGAATCGCTCTGTTGGGTACAGAAACCTCCCGGACGACACTTGGTGTTGCCCCGGTTATTCAGAGATTCTGGTTTGGCGCCTACTCTGCAGTGAAGGACAAAGCGTCCCTCGAATTTACGCTGGTGAATGTTTCGGATGTCTCCGCTACCGAAAAGAAGCATACCGTTTCTGTGAAGGTTATCCCGAGCGATTCGGAAGAATTTGCAAAGCTTTCTGAAAATAGTGACGCCATGGTCAGTGATGTCTGCAATTCTATGCAGCCTTACGGATACCCGCTTGGAGCGACGAACTTCGTAAACATGGCATACGGTTACCCTTATAGAAGGGGCGAAGTTGTGTTTAAGTACGGCTACCCGTGCGCAACCGATGACGTCAATGTGAAGTATGGTTATCCCTGCGGAACAAATGATGTGAATTTGAAGTATGGCTATCCTTGTGATGACCAGGTTGTGGCCCATAAGTACGGCTACCCCTGTGGAGTACAGGATGTCCTCTTGAAGTACGGCTTCCCCTGCAAAACGCAGGATGTGAATTTTAAGTACGGTTATCCTTGCGGCGTGCAGGATGTCCTCTTGAAGTACGGTTTTCCCGGCGCAACGGAAGATGTAAACTTTAAGTATGGCTATCCCTGTGGAGCACAGGATGCAGCTCTGAAATATGGCTTCCCCTGCAAGTCATCTGATGCTGCGATTATGTACGGATACAAGTGCGATTCTTCGAAGTCTGACTGCTAGAATCTACACCTTCAAATAACTATAAGAAAAGACTGCCGGCAATAATTCTTGCCGGCAGTTTGGAGATTTTTTAATGACGAATGTTAGGTATCAACCCGTAACTGCTGTTTGGGAAGTCACCATGGGCTGCAACTTTCGTTGCGGACATTGCGGTTCCTCTTGTGAGGGCGCTCTCCCGGGACAATTGACTACCGAGGAAGCTCTTGATTTGTGCGACCAGATTGCGGAACTTGGACTGAAATGGATTACCTTGTCTGGGGGTGAACCGCTTACGAGAGCGGATACTCCGCAATTAGTAAAGCGTCTTTCCGATAACGGCGTTTTGGTGAATATCATCACGAACGGCTGGCTTCTCGACGAAAAGATGGCGAAGACGTTAAAAGAGAACGGCATATCGACGGTTGCGATCAGTATTGACGGCACTCCTGAAATCCATGATAAGATTAGGAAGAAGGGCGCCTTTGAACATGCGCGTCAGGCTTTTGCCGCAATGAAGGCGCTGGGGATAAAAACCGGTGCGGTCACGACCATTACGAAACAGAACTTGGATATCCTTCCGGCGATGAAGGAGGAACTGATCGGCATGGGCGTAGAAACCTGGCAGGTGCAAATCGGCTTGCCGATGGGAAATCTGAAGCAGCGCCCGGATTGGCTTCTGGAACCGAGGCAGGTCAGGGACATCATTGATTTCTGCTACAATACGGCAACAGAGGGAAGGATTGGTATCTATCCTGCGGATTGCATCGGGTATTACTCGAAGAAAGATCTCGAGACCAGGCGGATATCCTATAAATCCAATACTTATTCCTTGTGGAACGGCTGCAATGCGGGTGTTCGCGGTTTCGGAATATTGCATAACGGCGATATTTTGGGCTGTACTTCCATTCGCTCGAAGGAATTCATCGAGGGAAACATCCGCGAAAGAAAACTGCGCGACATTTGGGAAGATGAAAATGCGTTCCTGTGGAGACGCCAGATGAAAAAGGAAAAACTCTCTGGCTCCTGCAAAAAGTGCGTATATGGTTCCAAGTGCCTTGGCGGTTGCCCGAATACGCGCCTTACGATGAAGGGCAGCATCTACGAGGAAAACGAATATTGCGCCTATAACGTTTCTCTTAAAGAAATGGAGACGAAGTATTCCAGTTGCGATAGTGCTTCTGCCTTGCGCAAGCTGGCGGATTCGCTAATCCCGCAGGGTGATTTCCAGGAAGCTTCGTTTGCGTTGCGTCGCGCCCAGGAACTGGAACCCGATAATGCCGATGCCTACAGGGCAATGGGTTACAGCGAGTTCATGTGCGGAAACTACGAGGCAAGTCTTGCTGCCAACGAGAAGGCTCTGAAAATAAACGGCAGAGATACCTACTCTATGGGCGGCAAAGCCCTTGCCTTGTTCCGCCTTGGACAGAAGGAAGAGGGCCTGCGAATCATGCAGGAAGCGGTAGCCTTGTCCGGTGGGCAAGATCCGAACTTGCTGCAAGATTTGAGGTATATGACAAGCAACATGTCTGCACCTGCAAATAAGTAATCTACCTACATAAAAAAGTCCCCGGAATCTTAATGGTTCCGGGGATTTTTTTTAAGGACTACTCGAACTTGCTGGTGATATTCATCGAACCGCCACGTCCGTATTGATCCTTGTAGATGAGGGTCCATTGGATGGGGTTTGTAGGAACCTTTGTAGAAATGTTGATGAGTCTGCTGGAATACCTTGTAGCAAGGTCCGGCAGTTCCCAGCCATGACAATACCCTGCCATGTCGTATTTATAATAGGAGTGCGAAACAAGCCTGCACCCGTATTCGTTTATGGAAATAGAATATTCGATAGAATCTTTATTGTAGTAAGGGTAATCTGCGAACTTTTTTTCGGTGAATACGTCGAATATTCCGTTGTAGCAATGTGATGCTCTTTCTTGCTCGCAAGTGTTGATTAGTGATTGTATGCTGGTGATTTCGTTCTTTATGGAGTCTGTCGTTTCTGGGTCGGAAATACGGGTGTAAGGTTCTGTTACTTTTTCACCCCCGAAACCTGGGGTGTAGTAGCTGGTGGGGTTGATGCCGCTCCCGTCGTGATAGAGGATGAATCCTTCGGGAAGTCCTTCGGCGTAAAGCTGGTAGTATCCTTCGTAACGGAATAGGACATCGCATCCGTTGGCCGAGAGCGTTTCTAGATGGCTTTTGACCTTTGCCTTGTCAAATTCGGGAATGTCGTTGTACGGAATGTACGACGTGATGGCGCTATCCCCAAGATTCAAATCAAGGAGAAGGGTCGTTTCTGTACTTCCTTGAAAAAATCTTGTGAACAGGCTGTCTCTAGAACTGGCGTTCGCTTGTATTGTAATTCCTTCGTACGGAATGCTGATTGATCCGCCGACATATGCCACGCACGAGCTTTGCTTGCATTTAAATCTGCCGTCTTCATAAATAAAACATTGGCCGGGAGAGAAAAAGCCCGTGTCGAGTTTTCCGTCTTCTACGGGGTAGAGCAAGCGCACATTTACAACGCGCGTTTCGTTTGAATCGATAAGCGACTGTAATGGTATGGCGTTGCTGGAAGAACTTTGGGAAGGGGAGTAGGAATCGACCAAGTCATTATGTTTTTTGCTGGAACTGCTGCGCAAAAAAAGGCTGCTGGATGATGAACGCGTGACGGAACTCGAAAGATGTGAACTAGATGATGAAACGGGCTTCGAGGAACTCGATGAAATCGGAAGCGAGGAACTCGATGGAGCTGGAATCGAAGAACTCGATAAAACGGAATCCGAAGAACTCGATGCGGAATCGAAATCGGAACTGGAAATGGGACTTGCGGATGAGCTTTCCTCGAGCGCTTCGATGAGAGACGTGCTTGTGTAGTCAGTGGTCTCCGAACACGCTACGAGCAAGGCTAGGACCACAAGTAGATGAATGAAAGTTGATTTCATACCCTTCCCCAACAAATTTATATTGAATATAAACAAAAAAGAACGGAATAGTACATTCCGTTCCTTGAAAAAATTTTTTCCTGTGATTACTTGTTGTTCGCGCGGATTAGGTTGAGGGCGGAACCCGCCTTGAACCATGCCCACTGCTGTTCGTTGTAGGTGTGGCTGAGGGCGATGTTATCGACCGAGCCGTCCTTGTGGTGGGCGACGAGCGTGAACTCGGAACCCGGGGCGAACTTGGTGAGACCGACGATGTCGAATACGTCCTGTTCCTGGATCTTGTCGTAGTCGGCGGCGTTCTTGAAGGTGAGGGCGAGCATACCCTGCTTCTTGAGGTTCGTTTCGTGGATGCGGGCGAAGCTCTTCACGATCACGGCCTTCACGCCGAGGAAGCGCGGTTCCATGGCAGCGTGTTCGCGGCTGGAGCCTTCACCGTAGTTTTCGTCACCGATGACGATGGAGCCCGTGCCCTTGGCCTTGTAAATCTTCGCAAGTTCCGGAACTTCCTTGTATTCACCGCACTGGCAGAGAACCTTGTTCGTTTCGCCGTTGAAGGCGTTCACGGCGCCGATGAGCATGTTGTTCGAAATGTTTTCGAGGTGACCGCGGTAGTTGAGCCACGGACCGGCCATGGAGATGTGGTCGGTGGTGCACTTGCCCTTGGCCTTGATGAGGAGCGGGGCACCAGCGATGTCCTTGCCGTCCCAAGCCGCGAACGGAGCGAGGGCCTGGAGGCGCTTGCTTTCGGGGTTGATGGAAACGGTAATCTTGGAGCCGTCTTCTGCCGGAGCCTGGTAGCCGGCGTCCTTCACTTCGAAGCCCTTCGGCGGGAGTTCGCACTGTTCCGGCGGGTCGAGCTTCACGGCCTTGCCCTCATTGTTCACGAGGGTGTCGGTCATCGGGTTGAAGCGGATGTCGCCGCTGAGGGCTGCAATCACGGCCATGAGCGGGGAGGCGACGAATGCGTGAGTATTCGGGTTGCCGTCGGCGCGCTTTGCGAAGTTGCGGTTAAAGCTGTGGACGATGGTGTTGAGTTCCTTCTTGTCGGCACCAGCACGGTCCCAGCGGCCAATGCAAGGGCCGCAGGCGTTCGTCATGATCGTTGCACCGAACTGCTTGAACAAGTCGATGAGGCCGTCGCGTTCGGCGGTGTAGCGCACCTGTTCGGAACCCGGATTGATGAGGAGCGGGCACTTCGGGGAAAGACCCTTCGCGAGGGCCTGCTTGATCATGTTCGCGGCCATGAACAAATCTTCGTAGCTGGAGTTCGTGCAAGAACCGATGAGGGCGGCGCTTACGACCGGAGTGGATTCCGGCTTGGTTTCGGTGGCCTTCAGGCTTTCGGCCATGTCGGTCACGGCGTAGGCGCGGTCCGGGCTGAACGGGCCATTGAAGTGCGGCACGAGCGTGTTCAAGTCGATTTCGACGACGCGGTCAAAGTACTTTTCCGGATTTGCTTCGACTTCGGGGTCGGCCTTGAGGTGTTCTGCAATCTTGTCGGCGGCTTGTGCAACGTCCGCGCGACCCGTGACGCGCAAATAGCGGCTCATGGAATCGTCGTAGCTGAAGGTGGAGCATGTTGCGCCCACTTCGGCACCCATGTTCGCAATCGTTGCCTTGCCGGTGGCGGAGAGGCTGCGTGCGCCTTCGCCGAAGTATTCGATAATGGCGTTGGTGCCGCCCTTCACGGTGAGGATGCCTGCGAGCTTGAGGATGATGTCCTTGGCGGTAGCGAAGCCCTGGAGCTTGCCGGTGAGCTTCACGCCGATCATCTTCGGGTACTTGAGTTCCCACGGGAGGCCGACCATGGCGTCCACGGCGTCTGCACCGCCCACGCCAATCGCGAGCATGCCGAGGCCGCCTGCGTTCACCGTGTGGGAGTCGGTACCGATCATCATTCCGCCCGGGAAGGCGTAGTTTTCGAGCACCACCTGGTGGATGATGCCAGCACCCGGGAGCCAGCAGTCAATGCCGTACTTGGCAGACACGGACTGGAGAAAATCGTAAACTTCCTTGCTTTCTTCTTTGGCGCGGGGCAGGTCTTTTTCGACACCTTCGCGGGCGATAATCAGGTGGTCGCAGTGAACGGAACTCGGCACTGCCACGCGGGCCTTACCGGCGGTGGTGAACTGCAAAAGGGCCATCTGGGCGGTAGCGTCCTGCATGGCAACGCGGTCGGGGTGGAATTCGGCAAAATCCTTGCCGCGTTCGTAAGTCCTGTTCTCGGCGCCATCGATCAGGTGGCTGTAGATAATCTTTTCGGCGAGGGTGAGCGGACGGCCCAGCTGCTTGCGGGCAGCTTCAACGCGGGCAGGAATGCGGGCATAGACGCCCTGG
>CACXKY010000055.1 GCA_902768325.1 Fibrobacter succinogenes | reverse complement strand
GAGCCTGCCCCGGATTTATTCCGGGGTAACACCCCGGCTTTTTCATATCGGTGCGCGTCGCTAATTATCATTTTGCCAATGTTGGCAAAATGATTAAGCTGACGAAAATCAAGTTTTTTATTTTCAGTTATCATTTTGTTGACGTCAACAAAATGGTTGCTCTAGACTCTGGTTCGCAACGGAAAAATCGCCGACACAACAAGTTGATTTGGGTCCATTTTATAGCCTCTTTATTTGAATGACAAAGCAGGAAAAATCTGACTATAATTTAAAATTTTTTTAGATGATGGTTTGCTTTTTGGGGGTGGGGTCTTTTCCTTCTAATCATTGTATCCTGTATTTATGGACCGTCTTGACAAGTGTGTATATAGTTTTTAAAACGTTTATCTTTGATAATTCTTCAAAGATTTCTTCGAAAATTGGGAAAATTTTTTTTGCTTGAATGCCTTCTGCGATATCATTGAGGGCGGAGCTTTTTCTTGCGCGAGATAAAATAGTGTCGAAAAATGCTTTAACATGTCCAAGGTCTGTCATTTCTGGAGACAGGTCAATTATCATTTTTCGTGATGATGAAAATTTTTCTCCGTCATATTCAAAAAGAATCAATGTCGGGACGAAAGTTGGCTCAATATCAAATTCTTCGCAGAATGAATCGCAGAAATTTTTGAAATCTTCCTCGTGAAAGAAATAGGCGTTGCGGTTATAAAGAATACTTTTGCCATTTTCTGATGATATTGTTCTATAGCCTGGCAGATAAAAATTAATATCTTTGCTTGATAATTCATGAAGCCATGGTAATGCTGGTTCAATGTAATCCTTCGCTTGCTGTAATGTATAATTAACGAGTAGAATGGCTATGGTTGTGGGAACGAGATTTGTTTCTCGTTTTTTTAACTCATGAATCATCATCTCATAGGTGCTAATGGGTACTACGTCAAAAAACATTTTTCTTTTTTTGCTAAGGTGTGGTTTTGATTAATATAATTTGTTTGCGCTGTTATTTGTATGTTATTTTATTCTTATTTTCCCGTAGGGATGCAAAAATTGTTCATGACTACTGGAATCAACTTGTTTATGGAATTTTTAGGCTTATTGCATGATTTTGACAGTGCAAAAAGATTCCTATAAACCATAGTTATGGCATTTTTTGGTATATTGCTCCTATATGAAACCTTCCGTACTTGCCCTTTTTGCTCTTTCTGTTGCTTTCCTTGCCGCTTGCGGTGATGATTCTACGCTTGCGAAGGCGGATGATTCCCCGGTTTCTTCTTCCGAGTTGGCTTCGGCGGGGTCTTCGAGTTCCGCGGGCGCTTCTGCAGAAAGTTCTTCGAAGGAGGCTCCCTCCAGCAGTGTTTCTGGGGAGTCCAGTTCTAGCGATGCACCTGCGTCATCTGCGGGCAACTCCTCTGCGGAGGCCCCGAATAGCGTCTCGAGTTCCGAGAGCGCACCGGGCAGTTCCGCCGATGTTCCGGGCAGCAGTGGCGAGGCGTCCAGTTCCAGCGTGACCCCGGCGTCTTCTGACGATGATGACGGCGACGACGGCAAGTGTACCGATTGCGACAGCTATACAGCTGCCGACCCGACGCTCACCGAGAAGGGCGGCAAGGGCTCCGTGACTACTTACGGGAGCGTCACCGATAAAGAGACTAGTCTGGGCGGGGCTTGCAACTACGGACAAACTAACATCCAGTATTATGCGGCTATACATGTGAATGTTTCCCCGGGAGACGATAAGGGCCCGTGGAATGGCGGTGCGGCCTGCGGTGGCTGCGTGCGTGTGAAGGCGAAAACTCCCGATGGCTGGAAGCGCGTGACGGTGCGCATTACCGACCGTTGCCCCGATGCCAACTGCGGTGTGGACTTGGGCGGTGCGCCGGCAGCCGATATCATGGGCAATCGCGTGGGCCGTTATTACGGCGAATGGGAATTCGTGAGTTGCGAAGGCGTCGAGGGCGTGTGGGGCGATTCCACTTCGCTCTGGGTCAAGGAAGGCGCGAGTTCGTTCTGGAGCATTGTCCATGTGCGAAACCCGAAGGACATGGTGAATTCCATCACGATTTACGAAGCGAATGCCGGTAAATCCTATGAACTCGAGATGGTCGTGGGTACCGAGAATTTCTGGACGGTTCCGCCCGAAGTCTTGCAGACCGAAAACCGCTACCGCGTCGTGGTGAAATACCGCACCGGGACGGATGACGAATGGATTGTCAAGGGTTCTGAACTGGCCGTGGGCGAGGCGAACCTGTACCTGCACGAGCACCGGGAATAAATCGTCGTGACGTTTCCCGCGTCTTTTTGTAGTTTTTTGCGCGCAATTTTTTAGGGGGATAGATGAATTTCAAGTCTATAGATTTTGTCGTTTTGGCTGCCGCTTTGTTTTTCGGCTTGGTGGCGTGCGGTTCTGATTCGTCATCTGGTCCGCAAGAAAACGCGGTACCGGTTGAATCTTCCGGATCGATCAATCTTTCGAGCAGCGCTGTAGCGGAACCGCAGACTTCTTCGGAAATTGCGGAAAGCTCAAGTGACGCCGCTCTCCCTAAGAGCTCTAGCTCCATGATAAACCCGTTTTCCAGCGGGCTGTCTTATGTGTTCGAGGGCAACGGTTCTTCTGCCGCTTCTAGTGCGTCCGTTGCTCCGGATGTGGAATACGGTACCTTGCAAGATCTGCGTGACGGCAAGAGCTACAAGACGGTCGTTATCGGTGGCAAGACATGGATGGCCGAGAACTTGAACTTCTCCAAGAGTACCGACGGTTCCGTTTCCCTCGATTCTACGTTCTGCTTGAATAATATCCTCGCGAATTGCGAGAAGTATGGGCGCTTCTACCAGGAATTCGATGCTGCCAAAGCATGCCCTGAAGGTTGGGCCATCCCGCAGGCATCCGATTGGCGTGACCTGACCAATGCGGCAAAGGAAACGTACGGCGACAACAATGGTTCGCTGCGTGCCGTGGGCGAATGGGAAGATACGATTTTCGGTGACAATGTCGTAGCCACGAACGCAAGCGGGTTCTCTGCGTTGCCGGCCGGTTACCGCGCCAGCACGGGCGAGTACGACGGTGAAGGAACCAAGGCCTATTTCTGGGGCGAAGACAACATGAATCGCTACGCATGGATTCTCTCGAACCAGTACGACTTGGATAAGGAATCGATAATGCGCGGATACTTCGCCTACGCTATCCGTTGCATTAAGAATTAAGGTTTGCGTTTCATCTCGGCGATGATCATGCCGGCAACAGTTGCTGCTGCGCCTGCGATGGCGACTGGCGTGATGCGCTCGCTAAGCGCGATGACCGCGGTAATGATGGTGACGAGCGGGATGGCGTAGAGGTAGTTGCTGGCAAGAACTGTGCCGATCTGCTTCATCACCTTGTTCCATACGAGGTAGCCGAACAGCGACGAGAAAACCGTGAGGCAGAGGAAGTTGAGCGCCACGACGGGTTCCGCGAAATTATGCCACGGGATATCGGCCACCTTCGCTACGCTGCCGCCCGCTTCGATGAATAGCGCCGGGATAGACGTGAGCGCGCCGTAGAAGAAAATCTTGCGCGTGATGAACAGTGTGGAATACTCGCCGTTGAGCTTGCGGACGACAAGCGAATAGATGGTCCACACGAGTGCGGCGCTGATGGCGAGGAAGTCGCCGAGCGGGGAGAGCTTCAGGATGAACTTCCCGTTCAGCACCACGAGTACCATGCCAATGAACGTGATGAAACAGCCGAGAATCTGCCGCTTGCCGAGCCGTTCGCTCTTGTAGAAAAGCCCGCCAAAGATCATGATGAGCAGCGGTGTGATGCAGACGATAAGCGAGACGTTGCTCGACGGCGCCAGCGAAAGCGCTGTATTCTCGGTCCAGAAGTAGAGCGTGCAACCTGTGATACCGCAGATGAACAGGATCAGTTCGTGCTTCCAGTTCTTGCTGCGAAACTGCTTGTGAGAAGCGGCGAGCAACAGCAGGTACGTGACCACGAAACGCATCGTAAAAATCTGCACGGCAGAAAAACCGTGGTTCAACAGCACCTTCGTGCTCACGAAACTTGTGCCCCAGAAGGCGACCGTCACGACGGCGAGCAGGTGCCAGAGGGCCATGTTGTTGCGCGAAGGAGTCATTATAGGCAAAAATAGCTTTTATTGCGAATTTTAGTGAAAAGCTGGTTATAGTAAAAAACTATAGCTAGATATCAGAATTGTCTATGCGAATATTTGCATAGACGCATTGACATGCGATAGGCTTTTTCTATATTTGGTAATAAAAAAAGTTTTATATTTGAATTTGAAACTAACAAGAGGCTAAAAATGGCTAATACCGAAACTTTATGCGTCCAGGGCGGCTGGCAGCCGAAAAACGGCGAACCGCGCGTCCTCCCCATCTACCAGAGCACCACTTTCAAGTACGAAACCACCAACGACATGGCGGACCTGTTCGACTTGAAGGCTTCGGGCTACTTCTACACGCGTCTGCAGAACCCGACCAATGACGCCGTGGCTTCCAAGATTGCCGCTCTCGAAGGCGGTGTGGCGGCCATGCTCACGAGTTCCGGTCAGGCAGCCAACTTCTACGCCGTCTTCAACATCTGCGAATCCGGTGACCACTTCATTAGCACGAGCGCTATTTACGGCGGCACGAGCAACCTCTTCAGCGTCACCATGAAGAAGCTCGGCATCGAATGCACGTTCGTCGACCAGGATGCCTCTGACGAAGAAATCGAGAAGGCTTTCCGCCCGAACACCAAGTGCTTCTTCGGCGAAACAGTTGCGAATCCGGCGGGCAAGGTTCTGGACCTCAAGCGCTTCGCTGACATCGCCCACAAGCACGGCGTTCCGATGATTGTGGATAACACGTTCCCGACCCCGATTCTCTGCCGCCCGATTGAATTCGGCGTGGACATCGTGACGCACTCCACCACCAAGTACATGGACGGCCACGCGATGGCTGTGGGTGGCTGCATTGTGGATAGCGGCAACTTCGACTGGGAAGCGAACCACGACCGTTTCAAGGGCCTCACCGAACCGGATCCGAGCTACCACGGTCTCGCCTACACGAAGGCTTTCGGCAAGGGCGCCTACATCACGAAGGCGACTGCCCAGCTCATGCGCGACTTCGGTTCCATCCAGTCTCCGCAGAATGCGTTCCTCCTGAACGTCGGTCTCGAAACGCTTCACCTTCGCATGCCGCGCCACTGCGAAAACGCTCTCGCTTGCGCCAAGTTCCTCAAGAACCACCCGAAGGTGGCCTGGGTCAACTACGCTGGCCTCGAAGGCGACAAGTACTACGAACTCGCCCAGAAGCAGTTCAAGGGCGGCCTCCCGTGCGGCGTCTTGACGTTCGGCATCAAGGGCGGTCGTGAAAAGTCCATCCAGTTCATGGACAGCCTCAAGATGATTTGCATCGTGACCCACGTGGCCGACGCCCGCAGCTGCGTGCTGCACCCGGCAAGCCACACGCACCGTCAGCTCACTGACGAACAGCTCATCGAAGCAGGCGTTGCACCGGACTTGATCCGCTTCAGCGTCGGTATCGAGAACGTCGAAGACATTATCGCCGACCTCACGCAGGCCCTCGACAAGGTGTAACCTTTTATATTTTAGACGTTAAAGACGGCGCCGTGAAAGCGGTGCCGTTTTTGTATCTACTTCGTTATCTGAAGCCCGTTGTTCCTGTAGAAGGGAACGTCGGCGAGGACTTCTTCTACCCAGCGGCTCCTCGACGGGTTCTTGCGCCATTCGCTGTTCAGCCCCTGCATGTCGCGGAGGGGGTAGAAGGCGGCGACAGCGTCTTCCGTATTCTGTGCGCTGTCCAGTACAGCCTTGAGCTCGCGGGCACCGGCGAAAATCTGTTCGAGCCCGTAACCGGATTCGATGGCGAGCAGACCCCTTTCGCGGTTGCTGCCCTCGTGGTTGAAGTCGAAAGAAGACGTGTGCCGTATGATGGACATCAGCAGCGCGGGGTCTACACCTTCGCGGATGCTTGCTTCCATCGCGGGGAGCCCGCAGAGCTGCTCGTTGTCCCAGAGCCTGCCGCGGTAGGCGACCTTGAGCTCGTGACTCGTTTCTCCGTTGATAATCTGGACAACGTAACGCGGTCCCAGTTTTTTCTGGATGCCCTTGACGATGTTGATGCTGCGGTTCTTGAACTGCTTGTAGCCGTCGAAATAGATGACGATGATGTCGTCGAGCCTGGCGAGTCTGGGCGTCGTCGGTTTGCGTACGATGTCGTTGTAGACGCCGATGATGGTCGGGAGGACATACGCCAGTTCCGGTTGCGGGGCGTCGAGGTCGCAGGTGGAATCGATGGCCATGGCGCCCTGGGCCTGGAGTTCCAAGACAAGGGATTGCGCGTACCCTTCGAAGATTGGCCTGGATTCGATGTGGCTGCTCGAGGGGGACGGCAACAAGATGAAGGTCGCAACGATGACGGCTGCCGTGATAAGGACGATGGTGGTATTCCGCCGTACCTTGCGGCTATGCCAAAGAATGCTTCGCCACCCCCTCCCTTTGGGGGTTCGTCCGAGGTAGACCGCCAAGAAGACGAAAATGGCTAGCCACATTGTTGCGATGATATACGGCATTTCCCTTCCAATATAAATTCTATCTTGTAGGGTATGATGGATCCTTTAAAAAATATTGTCGTAATTGGTGACCGTGTATTGATCAAGCCGCTCGAAGAGTCCAACAAGACCGATAGCGGGCTCTTTTTGCCTCCCAGTGTCAAGGAGAGGAACGCCGTGCATACGGGAATCGTGATGCGCGTTGGCCCCGGTTACCCAGTCCCTGCGACGCAGGATCCAGATGCGATTTTCCGTGAAGATGGCGGTAACCAGGTGAACTACGTGCCGCTTCAGGTGCACGAGGGCGACGAAGCGCTCTACCTGCATTCCAACAGTACTGAACTGGAAATCAACGGTGAAAAATACGTCATCGTCGGGCAGAACTCAATCTTGCTCGTGATGCGTAGTGAAATTCCCGACAGCGTTGAAGGCCTATAACGGCTAGAAGGTGTTCTGGCTCGCGATGAGCTCGTGGGCTTCCTTGATCTTGCTGATGATGGTCTTGGTCGACTCGAAGAGTTCGGTGACCTGTTCCTGAGACTTCTTGAAAAATTCCTTGTGGCAGAAAAGGTCGTCCTTGGAAGCCTTGATGTCGTTGAACACGTTGCGCAACGTCTGCAGGTTCTTTGTCTCGTGTTCGGCCGCCGTCTGGATTTCGACGCGGATATCTGCCAAGAGAGCCTTTTTCTGTTCAATCACTTCGGGAGCGTTTTCCATGAGGATATACGTGGGGAGCGTACCGAAGTCTTCGAACTTGCCTTGCGGCTTGGTTTGCTGGCCCTGCAGGCCACGGGCGTAAGTGTTGCGGAGCCCGATGCTCTTGATGGCGGAATCAATGGAAATTGTACAGCTGGAGGTGCCGTGGAAGTTGCAGCGGACGCGTTTTTCTTCTTGCTTGAGTTCGTTTAGCGGGTTGAAATCTTCATCGCTTTCAACATAGCGGAGCGGAACATAGAGCGGTGCGGGTTCGCCGGCAATGTTGATCTTGTACAAAATGCAGGGCTCGTTGTTGAACATCTTGGTTTCGTACAAATTATTGCTCGTGAACAAGATGTGCTTGACGCGGCGCAACAGGTCATCAGCATCGTAAGGGTTGTTGATGATGTCCGGGATTTCCTTGAGGATGCGGTTGCGGACGATGTTCTTGTAGCTTTCGATGATGGTCGTGTTCGTCATCGTGCGGCCCCAGATGGGCGTGCCCAAGAAGAATGTATCGGTAATGCGCGTTTCGCTACGTCCGTTGAAGAAGGCTGCCGCCTTGATGATGTTCGTGAGCGCAATCCACTTGCGGATAGGAACGTAGATGTTGTTCTCGTCGCAGGTCTTCGCGATTTCGCCGATGATGTGGAGCGTATCATCGGAAAGCGCAACCTTCTTGATTTCTTCGTTCCACTGGATCTTTTCTTCGTTCGTGACGGTGAGGCCAATGGGGACGTGGACGCTGGTGGTATCGCCCTGCGTCATGAGCAGGTTGCAGAGGGCGTCCGAAGAGATGCTGTCGGGGAGCGCTACGATAAGCGTAATCTTGTCCGTGATTTCGGTGCGGTTGAGCGCTACCTCGGGGCGGATGTCGCCCGAAATGATGAGCGAGGATTTGTGGCGGTCTTCGATGGCGATGTGGACGTTGGCCTTGCTTTTTTCTTCGAACGGGTTAAAGCTCTTGAAGATGATGATGTCGTAGTTTTCGAGCTTCTCGGGGAGTTCCTGGTCGCGCTTGCCGATGTTCAAGATTCTCAGGTTCTTGAAGGCCGCTACGATGCGGTCGGCGACGAGGGACTTGCCGGAACCGGAACGCCCGTACAGGTAGAAGGGCTCGCCGACGAGGGTGGTCAGGAATCCCAGCTGGATACAAAATTCACGTTCGGGAATGCTCGCAGTAATCGCCTGCATGAGCTCGGAGATTCTTTTAGTAAGGGTCATTTTTTCGTCCTTCTTAATTGACCTTATTTGTTAAAAATATAATAAAAGCCTTTTAATGCTTGCTCCTGGACGTTTATTTCTTGGTAGGCGACGAATACGAGAGGGTTCTTGCGGGTCGCTTCACTGAGCCGCGCGGAATCTTTTTCGGTAATGACCGTGGCGATTCCCTGGCCGACAAGCTCTAAAAGTTTCTTTTCGAGTTTCTGGCTGTGGTCGGGGAGGGCGGTGAAGCGGGAAGGCGAAATGCCGAAGTTGGCGAGGTCGGCCAAGAAGCGCTCGGGGTCCGCGATGCCGCAGAGCACCGCGGGGTCGGCGGGGCCGGGCGAGCCCACGGCGTTGGCGATGCGTACGATGCGAAACTGGATATCTTCGCGGGTGAGGGTAATCGCGGGCGTTTCGTGGTCCTGTTCGAGGCTGCGGTTCTTGCCTGCGGGAACGAGGTCGCAAATACGGCGCGGGGGAACGCTCCGGTCCAGGCGCACGACGGTGGCGCCTGTAAGCCGGGAGTCCTCGAAGCCGTCGTCGCAGAGGATGCAGTCGTATTCGCGGTCGAGTTCGTGGGCGGTGCGGTAGCGGTTAGCGGTGGCGACAACGGTCGCGAAGGGTAGCTTTTCGCGGAGCATCTCGGCTTCGTCCTGGGCCGCCTTGTGGCAGAGGATGGCGATGTTCCTGTAAGGCTTGCCGAATGTCCCCGCATGTAGGTTACGCGCCAGCCAGGCGCAGAAGGGCGTCTTCCCGGCACCGCCGGTAAGGAAGCTCCCGACAACGACAAGACGGGCATGCCCTAACGGCTTGCCTTGCCGCAGGCAAAAGCGGTGATGTACTTTGTATGCAATGTAGTAAATGCCCGCAAGGGCGAGGAGTATCAGGCGGAATAGCATAGTGGAGCAACTATTTGCTGGTCATTAGTTACTAGGCATTCATGGGAAAATCCTAGTAACTAGTAACTTAGAACTCGGAACTGAGGCGAAGCCGCAGTTGCTGCAGGTACAAATCCGCAAGAACGAGGGCGGCCATGCTCTCGACGATTACGGGCGCGCGTACGGCAACGCAAGGGTCGTGGCGACCCTTGGCGGCGAGCTCGCCGTTTTCGCCGCCGCGACCGGCGGTCTTTTGCGGCTGCGAAATCGTTGCCGTCGGCTTGAACGCCATACGGCAGAGGATGTTTTCGCCATTGCTGATGCCGCCGACAATACCGCCCGCGTTGTTGGTGCGGGTGCGGTACTTGCCGTTTTCAAAATAGATTTCGTCGTTGTGTTCGCTCCCGTGCAGGCGGGACGCGGCAAAGCCCATCCCGACTTCAAAACCCTTGCAGGCGGGAATGCTGAGCATCGCCTGTGCGAGCAGGGCGTCGAGGCGGTCGAATACCGGTTCGCCGAGTGCGGCCGGCACATTGCGGACCACGAGACGGACCGTCCCGCCGACGCTGTCACCAGCGGTCTTGGCGGCGAGCACTTCGGCTTCCATCTTGGCGCTGGCACCTGCATCGGGGCAGCGGACCGGGGAAGCCTCGATTTGTTCGCGGCTCACCTTCTCGGCGTCGATTTCCGGGGCGTCCACCTTGCCGATGGAATCCACCCAGGCGATAAATTCGGTTCCGGCAACCTGCTTGAGGAATTTCTGGGCGACGGCACCGGCGCAGACGCGCCCGATGGTCTCGCGGGCGGAACTACGTCCACCGCCGCGGTAGTCGCGGAAGCCGTACTTGAGGTCGTAGCAGAGGTCGGCATGGCCGGGCCTGTACCATTTTTCGATGTCCGCGTAGTCCTTGCTATGCTGATCTTCGTTGAAAACGACGAACGAGATCGGGGTTCCGGTGGTTTTACCCTCGAAAACGCCGCTCAGGATCTTCACCTTGTCTTTTTCGTCGCGGGCGGTGGTCATTTTGCCCTGCCCGGGGCGCCTACGGTCCAGGAATTCCTGGATATCGGTTTCGGTAAGGGGGAGCCCGGCGGGGCATCCGTCCAGGACGGCTCCGACGGCGGGACCATGTGATTCACCCCACGTGGAGACAGAAAAAAGCTTTCCAAAAGTGCTTGCCATGCTCAAAATATAGATAAAGGGCGCTAAAAACCTAATTCCCCTTGTCTAAAACCTCAAAAGTTTATTATCTTTTACATTGGTCTATAGGAGATAGCCGTGCCGAGATTAGGATCCATAATTGCGTTGACGTTGCTTGCCCTTGCTGTGGAGGTGTTTGCCCAGCGTCATAGTGAATTGGAATTTGCAGGGATTCCCTTTGGTGTATCTCGTGAGACCGTAATTGAAGAATTAATGAAGATGGGTTACGACACCTACGATCAGGGTGGCCATACACAGGTTCCTGTGTTCAAGTTTGGCGATTTGCCCGTCCAGGTCGACTTCATTTTCAACAAGAACGACAAGTTCTACGCCTTCGAAATCCGCACGGGCCGTGTGGAAGAAGCCCGCAAAGGCAAGGCCATCGAGGCCGTGGAATACATGTCGGAACAGTTTACCCTCAAGTACGGCAAGCCCTCGGCCGATCCGGCCGTCCAGGAACATACCCTCCGCGCTGGCCGCAATATCTATCAGGAATGGTACGGCGTCAAGCTCCTGAACGCGGCGACTTCCGTCATCAAGCAGGGCGAAAAGTTCTTTGCTGTCGGCGTTGTCGAACACCGCACGCTTGCCAAGGAAGCCGTCCCCCAGAAGAAGGTGAAGGAAAAGACTTCCGCAGAACCGGTTTTCTAGGTCGGACCTAGCACCTAAGTCTAAGCTACAAAATAAGTTAAGGCGAACCGTGAAGGCTCGCCTTGAGTTTTTTTGGAGGGGAGACCCCTACCGCAGGTGTGACGTACATCACACTAAAATTACTTTGTACGAACACGCCGGAAAAACCGCGCGAGGCCCGATTAGCTCTTGAACTTGTCGAGAGCGTTGTTCGGTCCGATGAGGAACAGCACGTCGTCTTCCTGGAGCACGATGTCGGCGAGGTTACCGATCTTGGGAGTCGGTTCCTGCGGGTCGCGGATGGCGATGACCTGCACCCCGTACTTGTGGGTGATGTTCAGGTCCTTCAGCGTCTTGCCGATGAAGTCCTTGGGGCAAACCACTTCCACGATGCTGAAGCCTTCCATGAACGGCAAGAAGTCGAGCATGTTCGGGCGGTTCAGGCGTTCGGCAAGTGCGATGGCGCTGTCGCGTTCCGGGTGGAAGATATCCGAGACGCCGAGCTTCTCGAGGATGCTCGAGTGGGCGGCGCTACTGGACTTCGCGATGATGTGCTTGACGCCGAGTTCCTTCAGGTTCAGCACGGTGAGGAGGCTTGCTTCCAGGTTCTCGCCAATACAGACGATGACGGAGTCCGCCTTCTGCAGCGGGATGCTTGCGAGCTGCTTCTTGCGGGTGGAGTCGGCGACCATGGCCTGCGATACGGTGCTCGAGATGTCTTGCACCTTTTCGGGATGGTTGTCCACCACGAGCACGTCGTGCCCGAGGCTCGTCAGGTGACGGGCGAGGAAGATGGCAGAGTTGCCAAGACCGATAATGATGTATTGCTTAGATGCCATGCTTTTAAATGTAGTTAATAGTTACTAGGCACCTGCGGTGCAGTTATTAGTTAATAGTTACTAGTTACTAGAAATTAAGGTCTAGAGATGTTTATTGCCTAAAAGTTACTAGTAACTAGTAACTCGGAACTCAGAACTAGTAACTGCCGCTATACAAAACTTGGCAACTTGTTGCCTAGTTGCTGTTATCCACTATGTGGAGAAGCGGCCTAGCCGACCATTATGTCTTCTTCGGCGAACCAGGTGGTGTTCTTGACCCGTCCGGCGACGGCGGAGATAAGGAACAACGGTCCCATACGTCCGATGAACATCACGCAGCAGATGACGATCCTGCCGACCGTACTGAGTTCACCCGTGAGCCCCATCGAGAGGCCGCACGTACTGTAGGCGCTCACCACCTCGAACAACACCTTGAGGAAAGGCGTGCCGTTCTCGTTGAAACCGACCCCGGCGGGGATTTCGGTGCAGAGCAGGATCATGGTCGCAAGAGCGATGACCACGATGGCCACGACGAAGATTCGCACGGCCTTATCGACAGTGGTTTCGGGAATGGTGCGGCCCAGCACCTGGGTCTTTTCGCGACCGAGCAGGCGGTTGAACCCGAGCAATCCGATGACCGCTGCCGTGGTGACCTTGATGCCGCCACCGCAGCTACCGGGGTTGGCGCCGATGAACATGATGATGATGAAGAAGAACAGTGAAGAGGCGCAGAGGGCCGGGGTGTCCACCGTATTGAGACCGGCGGTACGGCTCGTGAAGGCCATGAATACCGTGGTCTGGAGCTTGTCGAAGAAAGAAAGCCCGTCGAGGCTGTTGCCCCATTCGGTGAGCATGAAGGCGATGATGCTTGCGACGATGATAATCAACGTGCAGAACGTCGCGATGCGCGTGTGGAGCGATGTCTTGCGGAAACGGCGGCGCTTGAAGTCGAAGGCGTACTGCAGTTCCGTGATGGCGAGGAAGCCGAAACCGCCCGCGAGTGCGAGGATGCACGTCGTGATGTTCATGATGGGGTTGAGCTGGAACTGCACAAGTGAATCGGGGAACAGCGTGAACCCGACGTTGCAGAACGAACTGACGGCCTGGAACAGCGAACAGAAAATGCGGTCGTACATCTCCATGCCGCTGAACTGCGTGAAGTAGACGACACCGCCGATGGCTTCCAGGATGAACGTAAAGGGAAGCACCGCCATGAGGATGCGCTTGGCGTCGACGTTACCTTCCTGCGTAAAATTCGAGAGCAGTACAGACTGGTGGTTGAATCCCGGGTGCATGCCGGCGAGCAAGATAAGCACCGTAGAAACTGTCATGATACCCAAGCCACCGAGCTGCATCAAGAGGACGAGTACCCAGTAGCCGAATCCTGTGAACGTGGAGCTGATGTCGATGACGGAAAGCCCGGTGACGCAAACGGCGGAAGTCGCCGTGAACAATGCTTGTAAAAAGTCGATGGGCTCTCGTGTAGAGACGGGCAACTGGAGAAGTACGGCTCCGGCTGCGATGAGGAGCAGGTAGCCCAGTACGACCAGCGTAAGGGGGTTTGCCTGTTTTTTGGCCTTGAAGACGTTTTCGGACGTCGTGTCCGTGAACGCTTGGTACTTTGAACGTAGCATAAATGCAAAGATAGTTTTTTCGGATGGGGCGCCAAAGAGCTTTGAGACAAGAATCGCTGTTTTTACGTGATAAAAATCGCTGAAAAGTGCATAAAACGGGAAAGTACGCTTGTGGGTGTTCGCGACGCTCTAGATTAATTTATATTCAATAACCTCGATTACCCTGGAGCTCGGGGGAATGATTATGCTCCTCGGAATGGCGCGCCTCTTCGGGGGCGCGCCTTAATGTTTTCGAGGGGGAGGGCAGACCTTGAATTGAGGCACGGTCCGTAATTTTCTAAATTACAGCCCGCTATGAAGAACCTGCGCGCCATCTTGATGCCGGTTGCGATCCTGCTTGGAATTTTGATTCCGCAGGCGCATGTGCTTTCGCCGTTGATGCCTTTCCTAATCGGCACCATGATGTTCCTGACCTTCGTGACGAAGATTCCTCCGCAGACGCATGGCTATACCTTCAAGATTGAAATCCGTGCGCTTGTAGTGAGCCTCTTGCTTGTGGCGGCTCTCGCCGGAATCGTGAAGCTGTTCGACCTCCCGCGCGAGGTGCTGCTGGGCGGCGCCATCATCGCGCTTTGTCCTCCTGCGAATGCCGCTCCTGCCATGGCGAAGATGCTCGGTGGTTCGGCGTCGCTGGCTTTAAAGATTTTCTTGAGTGGAAATTTGATTGCGTGCTTCTCGATTCCCATCGTGTTCGGCTACCTCACCGGAACGGAAGCGAACTTGAGCGAAATCGCGATGAAGATTTTCAATACTATCCAGCCCATCATCAGCATCCCGCTGGCGTTTGCGCTCGGGCTGCGCGCCTTTTACCCAGAACTGGCCGACCGCGCCGCGAAATACCAGAAGTACACGATGTTCGTGTGGACGTTCTCGGTGTTCGTGATTTTGGCGAAGGCGAGTTACGATATCCGCGAGATGGGCTTTACGGAACTGTGGAATAGCGGCAAGCTCCCGATGATGGCTGGAATCTCGCTGATCCTCTGCATTCTTCTTTATGC
>CACXKY010000054.1 GCA_902768325.1 Fibrobacter succinogenes | reverse complement strand
GCTTTTGATTTTCACGGACGAGGACGGCCTCTTCGACGACAACCCGAAGAAGAACCCGAACGCCCGCCTGTTGCGCTTTGTGCCCGAGATTACGCCTGCCGTTTTGGCCCTTGCCGGCAAGCCCGGCGAGACGGGTTCTGCAGTGAGTACCGGCGGTATGCGCAGCAAGCTCGAAGCCATCCGCAACGTGACGAAGAGCGGCTGCAATGCCTTCCTCGCGAGCGGCATGAAGGTTTTGCCGCACCAGGTGCTTTTCGAAAATGCGCAGGGTACGCTCTTTGTGGGCTCCAAGAAAAAGCTCAACAGCCGCCAGCGCTGGCTCAGCTTTATCACGACTCCGCGCGGGGCCGTGGTGGTGGACGAAGGCGGCGTGAAGGCGCTCCGCGAAAAGCACTCGAGCTTGCTACCTGTGGGCGTGTGCGGCGTGAAGAAGCATTTCGACAAGGGCGACCTGATTGAGGTCCTGAGCCCGTCGGGTGACGCGGTCGCGCGCGGTGTCGCCGGCTTTGACAGCGAAACGCTCAAGCTTGTACTGCGGCCGGCTTTGACAGCGAAACGCTCAAGCTTGTACTGCGCAAGAAAACGGCGCAGGTGCACGAGATTCTGGGCAAGGATGTCCCGGACGAACTTATTCACAAGAACGACCTAGTGGTATTCTAGTATATTTATCGATATGAATCTTCGCAATATCTTAAAGACTTTTGCCTGCTTGTTGCTCCTGTCGGGGCCGGCTCTTGCCGATGCCGTGTCGGTGGATGCCTTGGCATCTGGCGGTGCGACCATGCGCGACAATCAGTTGCGTGAAATCCGGGATGTCCTCCGTGGCGGACGCGGCGGTTATGTGGATCTCGGCTTCAACTATATCCCCGCGGTGACGCAGACTCCGCTGAAAAGCGAGTATGGCGAACATGACGGTTTCGCTTTCCGCCATCATATGGCCGGATTCGCGGCGGGCGAAGTGAAAAAGAACAACTACCTGGGCTTCCTGTTCTGGCTCGAACGTTCGGGTTGGGATGGCGAAGACTTCCTGTTGTTCCCGAGGTACAGCGACTTCTCGGCGGTGCGTTCCGTGACCACATGGGGTCTTAGCTATACCTTTGCACCGATGGACCTTACCGTTGCTGGTGGTATGCAGCACCAGAACGTGGAACGCGTCGGCGACATTTATCCGGACGAGAACGATTCCCTGCTCTACAGCTGGGCCCACTTGCGTTGGGGACATACGAGCGTTCAGGGAAGCTTCCATCGTTCCGACTGGCGCAGCCTCCGCATCTCGATGGATCTGGAATCGCGTGCCGTCTATGGCGGCCGTTCAAGCGGTATTTCGACCTATTTGCCGAATATCGAGGTGGCGCTTTACAATGGGGGCGATGCCGGCGATTCTGTCCGCGTCTCTTGGGAACAGAACCTCATTGCGCAGCGTCTTTATGGCGAAGTCTCTTTTGATTTCCCGAGCCGTGAATTCCATTCTGCGGCCCTCAAGTACTACCCGGATCCGTCCCGCATGATCGGTTTCGAGGCGACCTGCCTGCGCCGTAACGTGCGTAGCGGTGCCGCCGACTTGCTCTGGGGCGGTGCGGTCGACCTGCTGTTCCTCCGCTTGGCCTACAACTCTTCTTACGAGTACGAACACCTGTACCGCGCCAAGGGAACGTTTATTGCTGAATTCAAGTTCAGCCTTGCGACGATTGATGACTTCCTGTTCGCCCGTGGCGCCCCGAAGTCTGCCCCAATGGAAACCATGAAACTTGAAAAGAAGAACAAGGACAACTGGAAAAAGGATGACGGCAAGATTCACCTGGACCAGGCGACGGGCTCTGCTCCCAAGACGCTGGATGCCACGGGAATCCGTTTCGAAAAGTCCGGTAACGCGGGAGGTGACAAGTGATTCGGTCTGGTTCATTTGCTGGGCGCATTGCCGCCTTGCTCGTCATGCTCCTGATGACTCTCGGCCTTACGGGGTGCCTGAGCCATTGGTTCCTCGATTCTTCGACAAGGCTTCAGGTTGAAAACCGTACCAAGTTCGATGTGGTCTCCATAGACATCATTTCCGAAGACCATACTTCTATCAAACCGTGGATTAAGGACACGGTCCGCTCCGGCGAAAAGAGCCGAGTTTATGAAGAAGACTGGGTCGGTTCCTTCCAGGCGCGCTTTGTTTTCCTTGCCTCAGATTCGGTTAAAAGGAATGTGGTGAAGGAATACCGAGCGGACATGGACTTCGATGGAGGAAGCCTCTACATGGTCCTTTACGAGGACAAGGACGGCGCCATCCACTATGAGTTCCGCTGACCTCCGGTTACGCCGCGGATAGGGTCTTTTTTTACATACTTTTTTACTACATTGTCTAATAGTGCAGATAACAAAGTTAAAGATATTCGGGTTTAAGTCCTTTGCCCAAAGGACGGAAATCAATTTCCCCACGAAGGGCCTTACCGCCGTTGTGGGTCCGAACGGATGCGGAAAGTCGAACATTACCGACGCCATCCGTTGGGTCCTGGGTGAACAGAAGGCTGCATCGCTCCGTATGAGTAAGATGCAGGACGTGATTTTCAGCGGTACGGAAGAGCGTGCCGCGATGAGCCTTGCCGAAGTCTCTATCGTCATCGACAACAGCGACGGTACCCTGAATTCGGAATATTCTGAAGTGATTGTGACCCGCCGCGTCCATCGTGATGGTTCCGGCGAGTACCTCATCAACAACCAGGAATGCCGCCTCCGCGACGTCCATGCGTTGCTTTTCGACTCCGGCCTCGGTTCCAGCACGTATTCCCAGATGAATGCCGACATGATCAAGGCCGTGCTTTCGGACAAGGCCGACGATCGCCGCGTCTTGTTTGAAGAAGCTGCCGGCGTGAGCAAGTACCGCCAGCAGCGCAAGGAAGCGGTGCGCCAGTTGGAACGCGTGCAGATGGACATGGAACGCGTCGAGGACAACTTGAGGAGTGTCCGCCGTTCCGTGCGTATGTACGAGACTCAGGCCGAAAAGGTTAGCGAATACAAGAAACTCAATACGCGCCTCCGTGAACTGGACCTTTCCGTAAGCCTCGATAAGTTCGAAGACTATAAGGAAAGCCTGGCGACGCTCGATACGACGAGCCGCCGTATGAACCACGAGGTGGAGTCCGCGAAGACGAAGTGTACGGAACTCCAGACGAAGATTGACGAGAAGAAACTCGCCATCAGCGAAGACGAGAATGCCTTCCGCGATTTGGAACGCGAAGTGCAGCAGGCGACGATTGCCCTGAACGACGTGAACAACAGCATCATGCGTTTGAGGGATTCCATTTCCGCCTTGGAAGGCGTGAACGAGAAGGCCCGCGGCGAAATTGAACTCGGCGAAGCCAAGATTCGTGAACTTGAAACCGAGAAGAGCCGGCTCGAAGAAGAAAATGCCGTCCTCAGCAGCGAAAGCGGTGTCGAAGAGATGAACGCCCTGCTGGAACGTGAACGCGAAACCCTCCAGGTGATGCGCGACAGGCTCGACGACTTGCGGTCCCGGTCCCGCGAACTTTCCAATGAACGCTTGCAGGCGGCGAACAGGCTGAACGCCTTGAAGGGCCGTTTCGAACGTATGGATGCCGAATCCGACATGCTCCGCGGTAACTTGGAAAAGTGGAACGGTGAACTACAGACGGTTGCGGCCCAGAAGTCCGAGGCCGAAGCCGCCATTGCCGACATCCAGAAGGGTGTGGACGAGGCTTCCCGCGAAATCGAATTGCTTGAAGAACAGAAGTCTTCGCGCGAAGAACGCCTTGAAAACGAGAAGGCGGAACTGTCCGAGGCGGTTCAGAAATTACAGGAATTGAAAAACGAAGATGCGCGCCTCCAGTCGCGTATCGACGTCCTCCAGAGTGTCGCGAACGACGGTTCCGATGCGAGCCGCTGGCTCATGGAAAACAAGTCTAACCTCGTTGGCGGTCTGCTTTCGGAACATGTGGAAGCCGAGCCGGAATACGCATCCCGTGTGGAAGCGGCTCTCGGGGACCTTCTTGACGCCGTTGTCGTGCTGAACGATTCTGCCGCCGCAGAGATTGCGGGGGCGCTGGATGGCGAGAATGTGGGCCGTGCGTTGATGGCCCTGGCCGATAGCTCTGCCGAAGCCTTCACGGGCAGCATCGACCGCCCGGGCGTTATCGGTTGCTTGAACCGTTTCGTCAAGGCCGACGAAGAAATTTCCGGATTCCTTTCGGGAATCCTGAGCCGTTATTTTGTTGTGGATTCTATCCAGAACGCCCTTTCCTTGGCCCGCGAATTCCGTGGCGAGGACCTCTGCTTTGTCGCTCCGAATGCCATTGTCCGCACGAGCGGCCTGGTGAGCAGCGGCGTGTCTGGCAGCGGAACGCTGAGCCGCAAGAATGAAATCGCCGAAGCCACTAAACTCTTGGAAGGCGTCCAGGCCGAAATTGCGCAGAAGGAAGCCGATGTCGAAAGGCTGAACGGCCTTGTGGACGAAGATGCCCGCATGCTCGAATCCGTCGTAGAAGAAATTCGCGAGAAGGGGGAGAGCATCCGCAGTGGCAATGCCGGGATGCAAATCCAGCAGAACATTGTTCAAGCCCAGGAACGTCGCCTGCAGCAACTGCAGGGAGAAATCGATGCCGCCCGTGCGCGAATCGATGCCGCCGCCGAAACGAAAAACGGCGATGCGGAACTGATGGAAGCCGAGGCGGCGGCGGAGAAGGCCGAAGACGGCTATTCCCGCGTGAACGACGAACTTTCCGAGCAAGAAACGCTCTACCGCGAGAAAGACGAAGAAGTCCGCGAACTCGAACGTTCCGCCCAGAACAAGACGGCCAAGATTGCGCAGAACAACGACCGCCTCCGTGGCATTTCGGACCAGGTGGAATTCCTCGAGAATACCGCTCAGTCCCGCCGTGAAGAAATCGAGAAGAACGCCGTGACGATGTCCAAGTCCGAAGAGGACGTCCGTCAGCTTTCTATCAAGGTGGAAGAACAGGATAGTGCGCTCCGCGAACTCGAAGGCCGCAGGGATATTGCCCGCGAACGCTACGAAGTGGTGAGCGGAGACTTGAATTCCTGGCGCGACGATTTGGACCGCATTCGCGACGAGATGATCGAGAAGATGAAGGAACTGAACGAAGTGGGCCGCCGCCAGGATGCCCTGCAGTCCAATCTCGATCGCCTGAACGAACGTATTGCGAACGACTACTCGGTTGACCTTTCGAATCCCGAGGGTATCGAGCGTGTGGAATACAGCCAGCCCGAGGCCGACCGCGAAATCCGCGATTTGCGCGGCAAGATCAAGGATTTGGGCCCCATCAATGTGAACGTGATGGAAGACTACGAAGACGAAAAGAAGCGCCTCGAAGAAGTCGAAGTCCAGTTCAACGACCTGGACCGTGCCCGCGCCTCTCTCGACCGTACCATTACCAAGCTCGACGATATCGCGCGCAGCCGTTACCTCGAAACGTTCGAACGCATCCAGAAGAACTTCCAGTTCGTGTTCAGCAAGCTGTTCCTGAATGGCGAAACCAAGATGAACCTCATCGAGAAACTCGACGAGAACGGCAAGCCTATGGACATCCTCGATGCGGATATCGAAATCAACGTCCGTCCGACCGGCAAGAAGATGCGCGGTATCAAGGCGCTTTCCGGCGGTGAACATGCTTTGACCGCTACGGCCTTGCTGTTCGCCATCTATATGGAAAAGCCGTCCCCGTACTGCGTGCTGGACGAAGTCGACGGCCCGCTGGACGATGCGAACGTGGGCCGCTTCATGGCGCTCCTCCGCGAATTCAGCAAGCAGACGCTCTTCATCGTGGTGACGCATAACAAGCGTACCATGGCCGAAGCCGACATGCTTTACGGCGTGACGCAGGAAATCAAGGGTATTTCCCGCATCGCGAGCGTGCAGCTTGCCGACGCGACCAAATTTGCGATTTAGTTGTTGGTTAATGGTCTTTAGTCGTTAGTTGTGTCATCTCTTTCGTCTTTCGTCTATCGTCTTTCGTCTATAAAAGGTTTTGCCCTTGCGGCCCTTTCCGCCATCTGTTACGGCACGAACCCGCTCGGTGCGCTGAACCTCTATGCGCAGGGCTATTCTCCCGAGAGCGTCCTCTTTTACCGCTTCTTTACGGCGGCGCTCCTCCTTTTTGTTGTTGTCATTGCGAAGGGTTCGCACTTTAAAATTTCGTTTCGCGAATTCGGCGCGCTTGTCGCGTTCGGGTTCCTCTTCGCGGTGAGTTCGCTTACCTATTACGCTTCGTTTAAATATATGGATGCGGGGCTTGCTTCAACGCTATTGTTCCTGTACCCGCTCGAAGTCTCGGTGCTTATGGCGATTTTCTTCAAGGAGAAAATCAAGGCGTGGACAATTGTTTCTATTGCTATCTCGATGGCGGGCGTGGCGCTTTTGTACCGCGGTGGCAATGGAGTGCCGCTCAGCACGGCTGGCCTTGCGCTCGTATTCGCTTCTTCGATTTCATATGCGATTTACATGGTGATGGCAAACCGCGTGAACCTCCAGATGGGTGCGGTGAAAATGACGTTCTACGCCATCTGTTTTTGCCTCGTGTTCCTGCTGCTCTATTCGGTGACGCTCGGCTCGGGGCTCCCGCCGCTCTTTACGCAGGCGAGTTCTTGGGGCTGGGGCTTTATGCTGGGCCTTGTGCCTACAGTACTTTCGCTTATATTCATGGTGAAGGCGGTCAAGATTATCGGATCTACGCCCACGGCAATTCTCGGTGCGCTTGAACCCGTGACGGCCGTGGCGATAGGCGTGCTCGTTTTCGGCGAAATCCTCACGGGAAGGCTTATTGCGGGCATACTCCTGATCCTCGGTTCTACCGTGCTTATCGCCGCCAAGAGGAAATAAGCTGCGTGCGATGAATGCAGTTAGATACCTAACCACTAACCACCAACCACTATTTACTACATTTCAGGTATGCAAGCGACCTGTTCTAAATGCGGTAAGACCTTCAACGACAAGGTGGGAATGTCCCCCTTGCAGAGCAATCTCGCTATCCGCGTGCGCAACAAGGTCGGCAATATCTGTCCGGAATGCCGTGCAGAAATCTGCAAGACGAAGAAGGGCCGCTGGAAGATGTGGTTTTACGACCTGAAGGTCGGATTTTTCTGCTTGCTATTGCTGTTGCCCGTATTCCTGCTGTTTGCGGGCTTGATCGCATTCCTTGCCCTGTACGTGCTTTGACGTTTTTTTTGTAAGCTAAAAGCCCTCGAAAACTCGAGGGCTTTTAAACTATTGAAATCGCGGTCGGTTTCGGGAACCGAGCAACTTTTACACTTTTGCGGCCTTTTTCAAAGCGGCGGCCTTATCCGTCTTTTCCCAGGTAAAGCGGGCGCCGGTGCGGCCGAAGTGGCCAAGCGCGGCGGTAGCCACGTAACCCGGCTTACGGAGGTCGAGCATCTTTTCGATGCCGGCCGGGGAGAGGTCGAAGTTCTTCGCGACGATTTCTTCGATCTTGCGGTCGTCGATCTTGCCGGTACCGAAGGTGTTCACGAGCACGGAAACGGGCTTGGAGTAACCGATGGCGTAGGCGAGCTGGACTTCGCAACGGTAGGCGAGGCCGGCAGCCACGATGTTCTTGGCCACGTAGCGGGCGGCGTAGGCTGCGCTGCGGTCGACCTTGGAGGGGTCCTTGCCGCTGAATGCGCCACCACCGTGACGGCCCATGCCGCCATAGGTGTCGACGATGATCTTACGGCCGGTGAGGCCGCAGTCGCCGTGCGGGCCGCCGACAACGAACTTGCCGGTCGGGTTCACGAGGTAACGGGTCTTCTTGTCGAGGAGCTTGGCCGGGATGACCTTCTTGATGAGCTTCTCGATGATTTCCTTTTCAATCGTAGAATGCTTGAGTTCCTTGCCGTTCACGAATTCATCGTGCTGGGTAGAAATCACGACGGTGTCGACGCGCACGGGCTTGTCGTTTTCGTCGTATTCCACAGTCACCTGGGACTTGGCATCCGGGCGGAGCCACTTGATTTTGCCCTTTTCGCGGAGGTTCTGGATTTCTTCCATGAGCTTGTGGGCGAGGCTAATCGGCAGCGGCATCAGTTCCTTGGTTTCGTTCACGGCGTAACCGAACATCATGCCCTGGTCGCCGGCACCCTGTTTGTCATCTTCCTTGCCTTCGGCAGCCTTGGCGTCAACACCCTGGGCGATATCCGGGGACTGCTTGTCCATGGCGACGAGCACGGCACAACCCTTGTAGTCGAACTGCAAATCCGGGTTCACGTAACCGATATTCTTGATGGTATTGCGGGCGACTTCCTGGAAGTCGACAACGGCCTTGGTGGTGATTTCGCCGGAAATGACGACGAGACCGGTGTTCACGAGCGTTTCGCAGGCGACGCGGCTCTTCGGGTCCTGGGCGAGGCAGGCATCGAGGATGGAATCGGAAATCTGGTCGGCAACCTTGTCCGGGTGGCCCTTGGACACGGATTCAGAGGTAAAGAGATAATGTGCCATTATAGGTTCCTTGATGTTTTCAGTACCGAAAAGAATGTCGCATTTTTGAGCATTCCCAAGCGCTGAAAAAACGGGTTTATGTTTTTCTATGCATAAATCTACAAAAACGCATAGAGTTTGACAACTCCAAAAAGACGTGCTTTAGGCTTTTTCCATTAAAAAGTCTATATTGTATAGGTACAACCTTTTATTGGCGATAGGGCTTATGAATATTTCCGATTTTTCCGCCTGGCTGAATGGCTTGCTCGAACCGCATCTGTTCAAGGATTACTGCAACAATGGCCTCAGCGTGGAGGCTTCCGACAAGGTGACCCGCGTCGTGACGGGGGTATCTTTCCGTGACCGCTTGATCGATGCCGCCATTGAGGATGGTGCGGACTGTATCTTTGTCCACCATCCGAACGGTTTCTGGGTTAACGAGAACCGCGTCCTCGTGGGGAAGTTCGGGGAACGTATGCGCCGCCTGATGCAGAACGGCATCTCGCTGTACGGCTACCACCTGCCGCTCGACGGCCAGCCGGAGTTCGGCAACAACGCGCTTATCGCGAAGGCGCTCGGCCTCAAGGTGGTCGAAGGTTTCATGATCGAGGGCGAAAAACCTGTCGGCTGGATAGGGGAGTTCGACGCCCCTGTTTCCCGCGAGGCTTTCCTGGAAATAGCGAACCGTGCCTTTGAGCATGGCGTGCAGCATAGCCTTATGTACGGAAGTGAATCTATCCGCAGGGTCGCCATCTGCAGCGGCAGCGGGGCGAGCGGTATCGAAGAGGCCGTGAAGCTCGACTGCGATGCCTTTATCACCGGCGATATCAAGGAATCCGTTCCCATCCTGTGCGAGGAGCTGGGCTTTAACCTGGTTTCGGCGGGGCACCACCGCACCGAAATCTTCGGCGTGCGCGCCCTGGCGGGAAAAATCCAGAAGGAGCTCGGGATTCCCGCAAAATTTGTCGACATCGACAACCCCGTCTAGTAAAAGCACGGCAAAGTATTGCATTGCAAGTAATCGCTGCCCTTTTGAGCATTTTTAATAGGGTTGGGTAAAATACTTTTTGCTTACTGGAAAAATTGAAAAATGGCCTTTTTGGGCTGATTAGGGCGGTTTTTAATCCGACTGGTTGTTATTTGACCGGGGTCACCATTTTTTTTGGGGGTTTTTCTGGGACCTTTTGCTATCTTTCCAACCCGTGAAGTTCTACAAGACGACCATACACATCCAGAACGCGTCTTCTTCCATGACGCTGCTTGTGCCTGCGTTCCTGTTCAAGGCATGGCCCGTTCTGCGGGTGGTCGTCCTGGTCGGTCTGGCCCTGCTTTTGGTGCAGCTTGCGACGACTACGGTCTACGACGGGGTGCTCCATCACGTGCTTTCGGACCGCAGCAAGCTGGACAAGGACCTTTCCCAGATTCAGGGAACCCTCGACTACCTTTCCGGGACTTCCGCTGAATTCCTGAAAGACGAACAGCGCCTCCACTCCAAGTTTGGCCTCCCGATTCCGGATTCCGAATCCCGCGAACTGGGTACGGGCGGTAACATCGCACCGGATACCGTGCTCCTGCGCAAGTCCTCCCCGGTTTTCGAGAAGATGTCCATCGTGCGCGAAACGGCCAAGCGCCTGCACGGAAAACTCGAGAACAACAGTTCTTCGTTCAATTCTTTGACCCGCTATATCGACCAGAACCAGGCGATGTGGCGCTACATTCCGTCCATTTCCCCGACAAAGGGCCGCTATGCTTCCGCCTTCGGGCCGCGTATCCATCCGGTGACGGGCGAAGTGGGCAAGATGCACCAGGGCGTCGATATTGCCAATGACCGCTGGACTCCGATTTACGCGTCTGCCGACGGTGTGGTTGATGTGGCCCAGCTCAGCTCTACGTTCGGGAATTACGTTACGTTGAACCACGGTAACGGGATCAGTACCCGCTATGGGCACATGCAGATGTATGTCGTCCATCCGGGGCAGTTTGTCCACCGCTACCAGGTTATCGGTTATATGGGAAACACGGGACGTTCCGTGGGGCCGCACCTCCATTACGAGGTCTGGGTCCACAATTCTCCGGTGAATCCTCTTGCCTACATGCTTCCAGCCGACCACTCGGTTGACTGATTCCGTGGCAGTTCCTTCGGGCGGCGACCGGCATTGCCGGCGGCTGTAGCGGAAAACACCCCTGGGGGTGAATCTTGCTTCTATTCATGGCTGTCCTTGTGGCAGCGGCGGTGCCGCTGTCCGCGTGTCCCATGTTCGTGGAGTTCTTCCCTGACCCGACGGAGGTCGGCGACAACGAGGGCGAGTTCGTCGAAATCCGCCTGGATGATTTCCGCGCCGAGTCTCTTTACGTTTCGTTCGAACAGAAGGCCCCGCTTTCGTTCCCGTTCCCGCGGTCGGCAAACCGCATGGTGCTGGTCCACGACAGCACGCTTTGCCCGAGGCGGGATTCCCTTGCTTGCGCCCAGCTCGGCTATGCGCTGCCGAATTCGCGCGAAAGCGTGTGGATCCTATGGTCAGGGACATGCCGGGACTCGGTGACGCTCCCGGTCCCGAAGCCGGGGAAGGCGTTGCAGCGTGTGGGCGAAACCGACGAATGGGCATTTTCGGCCGGGACGTTCGGGGTCGCGGATCCGGACTATGAACTGGGAATACGCGATTGTGCCCTGTCGCTCGATGCGCTGGAATGGCGGGACGGGGCCGGGTGGATGGTCCGGGGCTACTTGGGCGGGTGCGATTCCTCCGTGGCGGTTCTGGAGTTCCTGGACTTGTCGTCGGCGGTCGGCTGGAAGCGGAAGTCCGTTTCGCTGTCAGGCGCGTTCAAGCTCGAGGTGGTATCTAAGGCTTCGGCGTGGTTTCGGCTGACCCTGCCCGGCGATGCGGCTCCGTCAAACGATTCGCTGGACCGCTTCTTGATTGCCGAGGGACATTCCCCGGTGGCCATAACGGAGGTCCACCACTGTCCGGCGGAACCTGAACCCGAGTGGGTCGAAGTCTACAACCGCTCGCGGTACGCCCTGCCGCTGTCGCGGTTGCGTTTTTGCGGCCGGGGCGGGCTCTGGGGGAGGCCCGGGGATTCCCTGCGGCCGTACGAGAGCCTGCTCTTGACGAAGGATTCGGCAGACCTCCGTGAATCGCTCGGCTTCAAGGACGTGCGGATTGTCCAGGTGCCGATGGGGTTCCTGAACAACGTGTCGGGCGGAATTTCCGTCTGTCTCGACTCGGTGGCGGTGGACAGCGCCGCCTGGAACAAGAATACGGTGGCGTGCCCTTCCGGCTTCAGCCCGCTGTACGGGAGGGCCGAATATACGCCCGGGTTCCAGCGGGTGAGTGCGAACAGCGTCTTGGAGGAACCTTTTACATACAAGCTATCGTCTAGGGTGGTCCGCCGGAGGGCAGCATTGCGCGTCTCCGTCGTAAGCGATTCCGAGCTGCACCTCCGCCTGCTGGATTCCGCGGGCCATGGCGTATGGAACGCCCGGATTCCGCCGCAGTTTACTTCGTGGTACGCGGTCCCTGCCGGCGATTACTGCGGTGTGGGCGTGTGCTATGTGTCGCTGTCTGTGGGGACTTTTGAAAAGGTGGTGGGAATTGTCGTACGTCCGTAAACGCCTTTTGATGTTGTCCTTGCTTGCTGTCTTGACTTGCGGGGCCCGCGCGCAAGGTGTCCCGTTCTTTTTCCCGTCGCTGCCGGTTGTCTATGCCGATCCGGGCTTCGGTATCGGCTACCGCACTGCTGGGGACGGCGTGGAAGAGTCCCATTACGGGGCTTACGGCAAGGGAAGGTATGGGCGGGTTCACGGGGCTTTCGCTTATGAATATGCCGAACTGGATTCCCTGTACCGCCGCAACTACTGGAACCTGTCGTCATCATTCCTCTGGACGTACTTCGGGGCCCGTGGCGGTTACGGTGTGTCGGTAGAATGGATTCCTTCGGTCGCGTTCTGGACCCGGCACCGCTACGAGGCAGGTTTCCTCGCACGTTACGGGGGAGTCGCCGTCGATTTTGGCGTGGAAGGCTATACGGATGATTCTCCGGAGTTGGTCGGTTCCTTTTTCTGGTCCCCGTCGGATGGATTTCGGGTGTATGCGGGAGCGACACACGATGGTGCGAGGCTCGGCTATTCCCTTTCTTTTTCGCATGTGCGCATCGACTTTGCGGGCCGTGTCCCCGGTTTTGCGGTGTCCCTCGGGCTCAATTTCGGCTGGAATGGCTGGAATATTGGCGGAAATCGGTGGTTTGGCGGGGATGATTTGGACTGGAGTGCATTCTGGGCTATTAAAAATTTGAAAAAATGACTATTTTAATAAGCAAATGGTGTCGCATACTCCTACAATAGTCTGGGCTTTCATTAGCGTCATGCTGTTCATCTCGACGGTGATCTGCGTGATGCTGTTGAGGGATAGCCGAAACAAGCAGCGCCTTTACCAGCGGTTCGAGAACAACTTGAACGAGTTTATCGTCGTGCTTTCCCAGAAGATGGAGTTCCTTTACGGCTTGCCGACATTCATGTGGGACCCGCTGTTCTACCAGCTGAGCCATGGGAGGTCTTTCTCGGAAGTCCTGGGCGTCAGCAGCTGGAACCGCATGAAGAGCTATTTTGACGAAATCGAGAAGCACCTGGACATGCCGTTCCTTTTCTCCCTGCTTTCGGATTACAAGGGCGATGCGGAAGGGGCCAAGTCCCTGTGGTACGAAATGCGCGTCTCCCTGGATAGGGTGAATGCCGAGGAATTCTACTACGTGTGCTTCATCAGGAATATTTCCAGGGAAAACGAGAGCCGACGTGAAAAGGAAATGCTTCAGGAGCGCTTCGATTCCCTGTTGCAGAATACGGGCGACTTCCTGTGGAGTTTCGATGTCGAGGACCGCAGCATGAAGCTGCTCACCCCGATGATGGACGATGAACATCGCGTAATCCCGCAGTCGGTGGGTTACGTGGATATCCATAAGATGATGCCCGAGGGCGATTACGCGCTTTTGGACAGCGTGTTGAACGACCGCGTGAAGGACTACCGCAATTTCGGTTTCCGCGGCGATCCGTTCGAGACAATCAAGGTGAGGTTCTACGGTCCCGAAAAGTCCTTGGTCTGGTACGGGCTTCGCGGCAAGCTGTGCATGGACGAAAATGACCGCTTGGTCCTCCAGGGGACGGCGCGTAGGATGGATGTCGTCCTTGACAATTCCGTTCTGGGCGGGACGCAGGAAAAGGAAGCCCTGCTCCCTGCGGCGCTTGCCTTCCCGGATATTCGTATGTTCTGGATGGACCGCGATTACAAGATCTTGGGCTGTAACCAGGCCTTTGCGACGGATTTCCAGATAGTGAACCCCCGCGAGATTTACGGGAAAAGCTTGAACCAGGTCGTGAGCCACGATTTCTTGCCCTATATTTCCAGGGGCGTGCGCGAGATTTTCAATACGGGCCGTAGCATTTCGTGGAAGGGCCGTATCGGGAAGAAGGACCACATCTTTATGTACAATGCGGTACCTTTGAAAAACGAGAGCAACAAGGTGCAAAGCGTCTTGTCGGTTTACCTGGTTCTGGACCAGGAAGATTTGGATGAAAATACCTAAAAAAGGGGATAAAAATGAAAAGAATGTTGGGTTTCATGTTTTGTGCTGCTTTCCTGATTGCCGGTTGCAATGAAGCGAATGCGGAAAAGAAGGTAGATGCTGCCAAGGCGGCTCCGCAGGCTGCTGCCCCGGCCCCGGCCGCTCCCGCTCCGGAAGCTCCGAAGGCGCAGATTACGAATATCGACTGGGCGAAGGCTCTCGAGATGCAGCAGGCCGGTGGCGTGCTCATCGACGTGCGTACTCCGGGTGAAGTGGCCGAAGGTACGGCCCCGGGTTCCATCAACATCCCGCTCCAGGAAGCCGAACAGCGCCTTGCCGAATTCCCGAAGGACAAGGACTTGCTGATTTTCTGCCGCAGCGGCAAGCGCAGCATGGCCGTGTCGAACTTCTTGATTTCCAACGGTTATGAACGCGTGTTCAACGTGGTTGGCGGGTTCCTCGCGTTCCCGAAGAATTAGTGAATTACCTTCAAATTGCACTTGAAGAATCGTTCTTCTCGATAGGTATCAGCCGCCCGAATCCGGCGGTGGGTGCCGTCGTGGTGAAGGACGGCATCGTCGTGGGCAGGGGGCGGACACAGCGCCCCGGCAATGCCCATGCCGAAGTCATGGCGCTGCGTGACGCGGGCGAATGCGCCCGCGGGGCGGCCATCTACGTGACGCTCGAACCGTGCTGCCATTATGGCCGCACGCCCCCCTGCACAAAAGCCATCATAGACGCCGGTATCGCCGAGGTGTATTTCGCGCATGCGGACCCGAACCCGCTTGTGCGCGGCAAGTCTCGCGCTATTCTCGAAGAGGCTGGCATCGCGGTGTACGAGGGCGAGGATGCCTGTATCCGCGCTTCCGCCAACGCCGCCTCCGAGAATCTCGAAGAGCTTTCGGGAGAGTGCGCCGACGGCGGAGAATGCCGCGTACTCGGATTCGCGGAGTCGACTGCCGACGCCAAGCAGGAAGGCCGCAGCGTTTTCGCCGAGGTGGAACGCTTCTTCGAAGCGTATGATTATTTTGTTTGTAATAAAAGGACTTTTGTCGAAGTGAAGTCCGCCGTTTCCGAAGACGGGTTCATGGGATGCAGCGCTCCGGATGGCCGTCGCCTCCCGCTGAAAATCACGGGCCAGGGCGCGAACTGCTGGAATCACGAACTCCGCGCCATGAGCGATGCGGTATTGGTCGGTGCGGGCACGCTCCTTGCCGATAATCCGAGCCTGGATGTGCGTTATGCGCAGGGGAACAGCCCCGTGAAAGTCGTGTGGGCGGGCCATCACGAGTTTACTCCGGCGGAAGTCGAATCGCTCCACGTTTTTGCCCCGTGTGCCGAAGGGGCTTTTGT
>CACXKY010000053.1 GCA_902768325.1 Fibrobacter succinogenes | reverse complement strand
GCGAACATCGAAATGATGAGCGCCGAAATCACCTACGTCGCCAACGACCCGGTGAAGCTCGGCCACGACGACGCCGTGAAGCTCCTCAAGCTCATCGACAAGTTCGAAGACCACGACGACGTCCAGGACGTTTACCACAACGCCGAAATCGACGAAGCCGACATGGACGCTGCGGAGTAGTCCGTAAGGCGAGCGTCGCGACGGCAAGCTTGCTTGCCGGCATGACCGAGCCGAAGGACAGACGCTGAAGCCGAAGGCGAAAGCGTCCGTAGTCCGTAATCCGTAAGGCGTGAGTCATTAAAAACCGGTTGCTTGAAGGCAATCGGTTTTTTGTTTTTTTGCCTGTTGACATTATGTCAAGGATAATTTTGGAAAGGCCTTTTTTTACGCTTTGTTTAAGATAAATTATGTATATATTTGTGGAAAAAGCAGGGGGATTCGATGAATATCCGTCAAGTATTGCGTTTATCTTGTTTGACTGCTGCAAGCCTTTTCTGGGCCAGCTGCGATAGCGATTCCAATTCTCAGGCTCCGGAGGCGGAAACGCCGGAACCGGATTCTTCGGCAGGTGCCGCCGGGGCAAGTTCCGATACCGAAACCACGAGCTCTGCTGCAGAAGAAGCGGTTTCTTCCTCTTCGGAAGCGGCGTCGGAAACGAGTTCCGTCGAAACTGCAAGTTCGTCGTCTGTAGCCTCCGAAGGAAGCTCGTCGAGCAGGGCGGCCAAGGCGATTTACTTTTTGGCTAGAGATTCGTCTGTGACCTGCGAGAAGGAAACCTATCAGGTTTCCGCATGCTCCAGTACCAAGAGCCTTACTTGCGATGATTACAAGCGGTACCTGGCTTCGGATACGTCTTTGTCCCAAAAGCTTTTGACGCAGTGGGAAGAAAAACTCCAGGATTGCGGGGCGATTTCAGACATGGTCGCGCTTTATGGAGTCATGTATAACATTTGCAACTCTACGGTGACAAAGGTGGACTTCATCTGTTCCAATGACACCACCTATAAAGATGCTGTACAGGACGGAAGGCTGGTCTACACGAGTGTCGAGGAAATGAAGAAGGCTTATGGTATCAGTTCCAGTTCCGTTGCCGAAAGTTCCAGCTCCGAGCCCGACGATGTTGTACAGAATTGCCCGCAAGAAGAGTTTGTCTTGTTCGCGGAAATCCTTGCCGAAGTGCAAAAGGAACTGTACGCAGATATTTCCCAGAAGCTTGAACAGGATACGACCATCAACGAGATTACGAGAAAGTATCTTGAAGAGCATCTGGACCGTGAAAAGAAAACCCTGAAGGGCGGCTCCTTTGCTCCCTATGAAAAGTACGATGCCGACATATACACCCATAGCTTGGATGGTGTAACCGAATACTGGTTCAATGGCCTTGTCGCCAAGACCAAGACTTGTGCCGACGGGGCTTCGGTAACGACGGAGCGCTACCAGGAATTGCATGATGGTATTCTGCAGGAATGCAGCGATTTGATCTGGTCGGGTGAAGCCAAGTAAGCAAAATCACCCCTTCCAGAAAATACCCTGTATTTCTGTGCGAAGAATCACGGGGAATGTGGTTAAGATGGCCTTTGTTTTGCTATTTTAGCACTATATGCGCAAGTTTGCTTTTTCGTTTGTTGCCAGTGTGGCGTTCCTTTTTGTGGCTCAGTCCTTCGCTCAGCCCCGTGACCTTTTTGCGGAGTTCGAGGCGGAGGCCGAAGCGGTTTCGTCGAGCAGTGTCGCGTCCAGCTCGGTAGAGGCGGCCAGTTCTGCTACGGCTGTCAGCTCGGCTGTTGTTTCGTCTAGCTCTGTTACCGCGGTATCGTCTTCCGAGGTGTCTTCTTCGTCTGTTCCGGCTTCTTCGGCCGATAGCGCGGCTGTTGCCGTTCCCGAGGCTCCGGTGGATTCCGCCGCCCCGCAAGATACGTTGGCGAAGGCCGATTCGACCACGGCCGATAGTCTTTCTCAGGCGCAGGCCTATGCGGCCAACATGGATTCCGTCGTGGCTGCCGCCCGTGCGAAAGATTCCCTTGCGGCAATCACTTCCAGCAGTTCCGAAGCGTCGCCGGTGCTTTCTTCGAGCAGCATGAGCCGCCGTGACTTGCTTGGCCCTGTGAAGGTTTCCAAGGTGCACGGTATCGACGAGATGAAGGGCAAGTACAAGAGCCCCAGGAAGGCTTTGTTTATGTCCCTGGTTGTTCCCGGTAGTGGCCAGCTCTTTGTGGGCGGTTCGACGTTCACCTACGTGAGGGGCGGTATCTACCTGGCCTTGGAAGCGGCCCTTTGGGGTAGCTGGGCCTATTTCTCGGTGCACAAGTATAACGAGCAGGTGGACAAGTACAAGAAGTTCGCGAAAAAGCACTACTCCATCGGCCGCTACGAAATCGGCATGCGTGACCTGTACAAGCAGCTCTCTGACGAAACGGAAGAATCCCGGTTCGAGAACCGCTACATGAATTCCAGGGAAGACTTCTGCGAAGCGCTTTACGGTTCGGCCAGCAGCTACAACTGCTACGTGAAGGGCTTGCTCTTTACGAACGACAAGAACCACCTGAACAAGTTCGTGGACAAGAAGCCCCTGGGCGAAGAAATCAAGAGCCTGAACGATGTCTATGACGTGTCGGTGGTGTATCAGGAAATCGCTGACGATGCGTACGTACTCGGCTGGGACGATGTTTCTGACCAGACCATCGCCATCAACCTGGAACTCGAGACGGATTCTCCGGCGGACGGGACCGTTCCCCTGGGCAAGTCTTCGAATATGGAAAAGTACCGCAGCATGCGCGGCAAGGCGAACGACTATGCCGACATGCAGGCCTGGTTCTTCGGCGGGATTATCCTCAACCACGTCATTTCTGCGGTCGATGCCGCCTTTACGGCGCATTCGCATAACAAGGCCTTGTATTCCGAAGACGTCTCTTGGTACGATCGCCTGCATTTCGACAGCTACATGAATGTCGTCGATGGCCTTGATGTCGGTGTCCGCGCCGGTTGGGGTTTCTAGTGAAATCGATTTTGGTTATCCTGTTGGCGGCCGCCTGCGCTTTTTCGCAGGTGGTTGTTTCTGTGGACGAAAGCGTCAGCAAGAACAAGGACAAGAACGTTTTCCTCGCGATTGGGGCTTCTGCCTTGCTCCCCGGCATGGGTGAAATGTACCTCGGGGAAGAAAGCTTGGTCAAGCCGTTCCTCTGGACGGACCTCGCCCTGTGGGTGACGACGTTCAGCGCCTACGTTATCGGCGAGCGCTACATCAATTCGGCCCACAGCTATGCGGTCCGGCATGCGGGGCTGAACACGTCGAGCAAGGATGTTTCGCTGTTGAATACGGTGGGCGATTACCGCAGCCGTAGCGGTGTGGCGGGCCAGAATTCTTCGCCCGACATGGACGAGGATTACAACCAGGCGATGTTGCGCTCGGGAAAGGGCGTAAATGACGAATTTGACGAAAGCATCCAGTGGGACTGGGGCAGTTCGGACAATCCGGAAACCTCGGAGCATATCGACGAGTTCAAGAGCCGCATGCGCCATTACCGCATCAGCAGGATTGTCTTCCAGGCTTCTGTGGGGGCGCTCGTGCTGAACCGCGTGATTTCCATGCTGGACGCGATTCGCGTGTACCGCAAGACCTCTAGCAAGTCACTCTCCGAAAATATTGAATTTATGCCCGAATTCTACGAAGATGGAAGTGGATTGCTCATGAACGTGAAGTTCTAGCAACCATTTGTACCCGATATGCATCTAAATAGCGTGAAAAAGATCTTTATTCCCATTTTTGCTTCTTTTTTGTTGGCCGCCTGTGGCGGTGATTCTTCTGCTCTCGGGGCGAAAGGTGCCGCGGGTGGTAAAGGCGGCCCCGGAGGCAAGGGCGGTCCGGGCGGCAGGCCTGCACGCGAAATTGCGGTGGAAGGCTATATTGCCGAGGCTCACGAAGGGGCAAAGTCTTTTTCGGCGATGGCGACTCTGGAAGCGCTCAACAGCGTCGAACTCACGGCGGCAACCTCGGGCAGACTCACGAACCTTTATGCGAAGGACGGCGCCCAGGTGCAGAAGGGGACGCTTCTCGCAAAGATTGACGATTCCGAACTCCGTGCACAGCTCAAGCAGGCGGAATCGAACAAGCAGTTGGCCCAGCAGAAGTTTGACCGCGTGAAGGCGCTCTTTGACAAGGATGGCGCGACGAAGGCGGACTTGGAAAGCGCCGAGGCTTCGCTCAAGTCTGCCGAGGCTTCCGTGGAACTTATCAAGGCACAGATTGCAAAGACCGAGGTGCGCGCGCCGTTTGCGGGCAAGCTCGGTTTCGTGAACGTTTCGGTGGGCGCCTGGCTTACGACGGGCACGTCGGTTGCCTCCCTCAGCGAGGTCAAGAAACTCAAGGCCAAGTTCGCGCTCCCGCAGCGCTATGCGTCGGCCCTCAAGGTGGGCGATGCGGTGGAACTCAAGGACGAAGAACGCAATGTGTCGGCCAGCGGCAAGGTGAAGGCTCTCGAGGCCGGGCTTTCCGAATCGAGCCGCACGCGTCAGGTGCTGGTGGAAGTCGACAACGCGAAGGACAACCTCCTGGCGGGTTCGTATGCGAAGGTGAATGTGTCGATGCAGTCGGGAGTGGCCAAGAGCATTCCCGTGCCGGCCGAGGCGTTTACGCTTGACAAGGACGGTGCCTACGTTTTCGTGGCCGTCGGCGGCAAGGCGAAAATCAGGCATGTCGAAACCGGCCTCCGCACGCCGATTACGGTCGATGTAACCGGAGGGCTCGACGAGGGCGATACCGTGATTACCTCGGGCCTGATAAGCTTGCGCGAGGGCGCTGCCGTGCGTATCCGCGAAATCCGTCACAATGCCGATTACGAAGTGGAGTAGGTGAGCGATGAGTGTTGCTAACCTTTCCGTACGCCGCCCGGTACTCATGACGGTGATGGCGCTCGTCATCATCCTGCTCGGTGCGTTCGGAGCCACCAACCTGGGTGTGCGTGAGTACCCGAACGTAGACTATCCCTTGATCCAGGTGCGTACATCTTACCCCGGTGCCAATGCCGCGGTGGTGGAAGCCGAAGTCACTGAAATTTTGGAAGCGTCCATCAACAGTGCTTCCGGTATCAAGGCGCTTACTTCTACGAGCCGCGACGGATTCTCTTTCATCAACATTGAATTTGAAACGGGCATGGACTTGGAAGCGGCTGCGAATGAAATCCGTGACCGCGTGAGCCGCGTGCGCCGTCGCTTGCCGGATGATGTCGATGAACCGACGGTCTACAAGTCCGACAGCGATAACGACCCGATTTTGATGGTGAGCCTCGTGAGCGACAAGCTCGACCCGATGGAAGTTTCCGAAATCGCGAATAACTTTGTGAAGGAACGCCTGCAGACAATCAATGGCGTGTCGGAAGTCGCCATCTGGGGCGAAAAGCGCCCGACGGTTCGCCTGTGGATTGATCCGGTGCGTTTGCAGGCATTGGGCGTATCCGGTGCCGAGATGTCGGCTGCGCTCAAGAAGGGCAATTTGGAACTGCCTTCGGGTTCTATCGAAGGGAGCGAGACGACTCTTTCCATCCGTACGCTGGGCCGCATTCTCGACCCGAAAGCGTTCGAGAACATTGCGGTAAAGAAAGCTGCCGACGGCACAGTCATCCGCATTTCGGACGTGGCCGACATTCATTACGAACCGAAGGACACGCGTACCGGTTTCCGCCGCAACGGCAAAAACTCCATCACGCTCGCCCTGATGGCGCAGCCGGGTAGTAACCACGTGGAAATTGCCGACGAGTTCTACAAGCGCGTCGAGGACATCCGCCGCGAGATTCCCGAAGGCGTGCAAGTCCTTTACGGGCGCGATACCTCCATCAACATCCGCGCCTCCATCAAGGAAGTGGTGGAGACCATCTTTATCGCGTTCCTGTTGGTGATCGGGATTATCTTTGCCTTCTTGCGCCAGGCGCGTACGACGCTTATCCCGATGGTTGTGGTGCCGGTGGCCGTTATCGGAAGTTTCTTTGTGCTTTACCTGTGCGGGTTCAGTATCAACGTGCTGACGCTCCTTGCGATGGTCTTGGCAATTGGCCTTGTGGTCGATGATGCCATCGTGATTGTGGAAAATATCTACCACAAGATTGAAAACGGCATGACGCCCAAGCAGGCCTCTGTCGCGGGAACGAACGAAATCTTTTTCGCGGTGATTGCGACCTCGGTCGTTTTGATGGCGGTGTTCGTGCCGGTGCTTGCGCTGGGCGGAACTACGGGACTTCTCTTCCGCGAGTTCGTGGCGGTGATGATCGGAACGGTGTTCCTTTCGACGCTCTGCGCGCTTACGCTTTCGCCGATGCTCTGTTCCAAGTTCTTGAGCCGCCAGAAGCAGGGATGGTTCTTCCGCATCACCGAACCGTTCTTTGACTGGCTCAACCGCGGTTACTCGGTGCTTTTGGGGCTGTTCCTCAAGTTCCGCGTATTGCTGTTCCCGTTGGTGGCCGCCCTGTTGCTTGCGGCGTATTTCTGCTTCAACAACATGAGTAGCGAAATGGCCCCGACCGAAGACTCCAACGCGGTCATGGTGAACCTGAATATGCCCGAGGGCGTGACGCTCACGCGTACCAAGCGTATGGCCGACGCCTTTGCCGAAGAAGTCATCGCGCTCATGGATACCAACGAGTATTCCGAAATCCAGGCGGGTGCGTGGAATGCGGGCAATTCGAGAATGCGCATCTTCTTGAACGACGACAAGAAGGCGCGTCGCCCGCAGAGCGAAATTGCGCGTGCCATCCAGGTGCTCGGTAACGAATATCCCGACTTGCGCGTGATGGTGTTCGAACCGCAGAGCATCAGTACGCAGCGCGGTGGACTCCCGGTGCAGTTCGTGTTGCAGGCCCCGAACATCGAAATCCTGCGTACGCTCGTGCCCAAGTTCGAAGAAGAAGCAAGCCATAGTCCTGTGTTCAGCGTGGTGAATACGAACCTGCGCTTTACCAAGCCGGAACTCCATATCGAGATTTTGCGTGACAAGGCGAACGAAGAAGGCGTCTCGGTGAACGACATCGCCCAGGCGGTGCAACTCGCGATTAGCGACCAGAGCTACGGTGAATTCTACAAGGACGGCCGCCAGTACGATATCATCGGCGCGGTGGGTTACCAGTACCGCAGCATGCCCGAGAACATTTCGATGCTTACCGTCAAGAACGGCAAGGGTGAACTCGTGAGCCTCGATAACTTCATCACGTTCAGCGAACAGTCGGCATCGCCGTCGCTACCGCGTTACAACCGTTTCAGTGCCGCGACTATCCAGGCGGGGCTCGTGCCTGGCAAGACGATTGGCGACGGCGTGGAAGAGATGCGCCGTATCGCGAAGCGCCTGCTGAAGGATTACCCGAGCGTGAGCACGACGCTGAGCGGGTCGTCCAAGGAATTCGAGGAAAGCTCCAGCGGCCTCTACATCGTGTTCCTGCTGGCCTTGGCGCTTGTGTTCCTCGTGCTGGCGGGGCAGTTCGAAAGTTTCCGTGCGCCGTTCGTCATCTTCTTTACGGTGCCGCTGGCCTTGGCGGGCGCGCTGACCTGCCTGTTCATTACGGGCCAGACGCTCAACATCTTTAGCGAGATTGCATTGATTTTGCTGGTGGCGCTCGTGACCAAGAACGGTATCTTGATTGTGGAATTTGCTAACCAGATTGCAGCCAATACCGGTTGCGGAAAGCTCGAGGCGGCTAGGCTAGCGGCGGAACGCCGCTTCCGCCCAATCCTCATGACGAGCCTCTCTACGGTATTGGGCGCGGTGCCGTTGATCCTCACCGGCACGCCTAGCCGCATCGCGATGGGTATAGCCATCGCCGGCGGACTTACGTTCGCGACGTTTATGTCATTGTTTGTGGTGCCCGCTGCCTACAGCTTCTTTGCAGGCAGGGTAGAAACGACCAACACCACCGACGCCAGCAAGATGGCGTAGCGGCAGCGCTCTGTTATGCCTTGCGCTTAGTCCAGACGGCGTGGGGGGTGACTTCCATCAGCAGGACAAACGCGAGAAGAACCTTCAATGAGAAGAGTGCCGCGCTAAATGTGCCGTGCTGAGCCAGGTCCAGCAACATAATGAGTGTGGTCGTAGCCATATCCAAAAAACTCCTCTTTTTTGGAGAATCGATAAATCCACACCGCGTTACTATCTCTAATATAGCTTTCGCCAGGGGCGATGTCTACTATGTTAGGTGTAATTTTACAAAGGGGCGTTGAGCGTGGCGCAATAGTGAATATTATTTTACCAGCTGGAAGGCCTTTTCGTCTTTGGTCGTCATCCCGTAGCGCGTCCTCAAGATGGATTCCTTGTACAGGGAATCGGTCTTGATACGCTCGATTTCATTCTGGTAGCCCTCGATGACCTTTTGCAGGGAATCGATTTGGTCCTGGTAGCGGGCGATGTCTTCTTTGACGCGCTGTTGACGGGGTATGCTGTTCTGCCCGAAAATCAGCTGCACGGCCATAATGGCAATCAGGATCACGATTGCGATGAGCACGGCATAGATTTTCTTGTGCATTAGGCAACTCCGTTAAAGTGGAAATAGAGGTTGTCGTCGGTATGGGCGAGGCCTGCGATTTCCAGCTCTGTCAATATAGCTAAAAGTTCGCTGGTTTTGAAGTCGTTTTCGGACTGGAGCTCGTCAAATGTTTTGCGGAACCCGTTGACCTTCGAAAAAAACGTCTTGGCGCGTTCGCTGAGGTTGCATCCGATAGACGAAAGCTTTGAAAGGCTCTGGCCGCCCTCCTTGGGGAACCCCAGTAGGGAACGGAGGCTATCGGGGCAGAAAACGGGTTTGGCGAGCCCCCGGTCCAGCAGCTGGTTTGTCCCGCTCGCGACTTCGCTGTCGAAGTTCCCGGGAATCGCGAACAACGGTCGACCGTCCCTGCGGCAAAAATCGCCCGTGAGGAGCGCCCCGCCTTTTTCGCGGCTTTGGACAATCAGCGTCGCCACGCTCATTCCGGCGATGATGCGGTTCCGGGACGGAAAATTGCTTTTGTAGGCGGGCATGTCGGGGGCGAAATCCGATACAATGGCGCCCCCCTCGTCCAGGATGCGTTGCGCGAGCTCCCCGCGGCTCCCTTCGATGTTCGTGGCGAGGCCCTGGGCCAGTACGGCAATCGTGGGAATCCCCGCTTCCAGGGCCGCTTCGTGGCAAAGGCTGTCGATGCCCTGCGCAAGTCCCGAGACGACGATGGCGCGCGTCCCCCGGAGCGAATGCACCAATCGGCGGCAGAGTTCCTCGGCATTGCGGCCGGGCCTGCGGGTGCCGACCATGGCGATGCCCGTGTATTGGACGCTGCGGTCGCCGTCGCTTGTGGTAGGCGGGGGGAGTGTTCCCGCGGCATAGAACTGCTTGGGGCTGTACCTGGATTCGTTGAGGAGGAGGGGGTATAGGCTTTTGTCGATGGTGGCGAATTCTTTGATGTTCATGTTCCCTCTGTGGTGAAGGAATCTATAAACCACGGGGCGCTACTGTGTGGCGCCGGCCGCTCGCCCGGACTAGCATTTTAGTGCAAGAGTCTGAATTTACCAAGGCCCAAGGAGAATATAGAAATAATGTGGGATGTGTAATGTGAAGTTTATAATTAGTCATCTCACATCTCACACTTCACATTGTATTAGCTATCTTTCTCTCCATGAAATACGAGTTTGAAGATTTGGTGGGCATCTTGAAGCGCCTCCGCGCCGAGAACGGCTGCCCCTGGGATCGCGAGCAAGACACGCATTCGCTGTTGCCGTACCTGGTCGAAGAATCGAGCGAGTTTATCGATGCCGCGATGGAAGGCGACAAGGCACATATGTGCGAAGAGCTGGGCGATGTGCTTCTGCAGGTGGTGTTCCATGCGCAGGTCTGCCGCGAAGAAGGTTCGTTCACGATTGACGACGTGGTGCAGGGCATCTGCGAGAAGATGGTCCGCAGGCACCCGCACGTGTTTGGGGACGCCCATGTGGATACGGCAAGCGACGTGAGCCGCCGTTGGGAAAAGATCAAGGCGCAAGAAGCGACTCACTTGAAAGACGCCGGCAAGTCCGTTATGGACAAAGTAGGCAAGAGCATGCCGACGCTTGCCCGCACGCAAGACATTATCCGCCGTGTGGCGAAAGTCGGTTTCGACTGGGGTGAAGCGGCCCCGGTTTTTGACAAGGCACAGGAAGAATTCTCGGAGTTCCGCGAAGAAATGCGCAAGGTGAGTCCGGACGACAAGAATATCGACCGCCTGGAAGACGAATTCGGCGATATCATGTTCAGCCTGGTGAACGTCGCTCGCCATTGCGGGTTCAATGCCGATGTGGCCCTGCGCCGTGCGAACGCGAAGTTCGAAAAGCGTTTCCGTGAGGTGGAACGCCTTGCCGCCGAGCAAGGTAAACCGTTGAAGGACATAGGTTTAGAAGGCCTGCAGCAACTCTGGAAAAAAGCGAAAAAATTAGGCAAAAATGCGGAATAGCGCATACACGTCTAATTTGGAATATGAATTTCTGGAATAACGGTTTGAAAAAAAAGTCTGCCCGACGGCAGGCTTTTGCGTTACATTATGGGTGTGCTTCCAGTAAGTCCTGGTTCTAGAGAAGGGAGGCCGGATCGAACCGCGGGGTAGGACATACTTGAAGTACCTTCTATTCAAAAAAAGTCCGAGGCGTCTGGCCTCGGACTTTCTTTTAAGTCGTTTGTGACTCAATTAACCGCGCTGGTTAACCTTGTCGCCATACTTCTTGATGAGTTCTTCCTGGATGTTCTTCGGCACCGGAGCGTACTTCGCGAATTCCATGGTGAACTCGGCCTTACCCTGAGTCATGGAGCGGAGGTCGGTGGCGTAACCGAACATTTCGGAAAGCGGGACTTCGGCGGTGATGGTCGTCGTGCCCATTTCTTCGCTCGTTCCGGTGATGGAACCGCGGCGCTGGGAGACGTTACCGACGACGTTACCCTGGAATTCCGTCGGGGTGGCGATTTCGACCTTCATGATCGGTTCGAGGATCTGGGCACCGGCCTTGGCGAAAGCTTCGCGGAAAGCCATGCGGGCGCAAATCTGGAACGCCATGTCAGAGGAGTCGACCGGGTGGAAAGCACCATCCTGGACTTCCATTTCGATGCCGACAACCGGGAACCCGATGAGGGAACCGGCTTCCATGCAGCTCTGGAAACCCTTATCGCAAGACGGGATGTATTCCTTGGGAATACGGCCGCCGACGACGGAGTTGACGAAGTTGTAGACCTTTTCGGAGTCGCCTTCGACAGGCATCGGGCGCATCACGCCGGACATCTTAGCGAACTGACCCGAACCACCGGTCTGCTTCTTGTGGGTGTATTCGAACTTGGCTTCGCGAGTGATGGTTTCGCGGTAGGCCACCTGCGGAGCACCCGTCTGGACGTCGACCTTGTATTCGCGGCGCATACGTTCGATGTACACGTCGAGGTGAAGTTCGCCCATGCCCTTGATGATCGTTTCGCCGGATTCCTTGTTGACTTCGACCTGGAACGTCGGGTCTTCCTTGGTGAAGCGGTTGAGGGCCTTGGACATGTTGTCGAGGTCGTCGCGGTTCTTGGCTTCGATAACAAGTTCGATAACCGGGTTAGGAACGTGCATGGAAGTCATGTTGTAGTGGTTCTTGCCGTCGGTGAAGGTCGTACCGGAGGCGCAGTCGATACCGAACAGAGCGACGATGTCGCCGGCGCCGGCTTCGGTGATATCCACCATTTCGTCAGCGTGCATACGCACGAGACGGCCCACGGACACCTTCTTGCCGGTGGCCATGTTGGTGATCATGTCGCCCTTCTTGAGCTGGCCCTGGTACACGCGGATGTAGGTGAGCTGGCCATAGCGGTCGTTCACGAGCTTGAACGCGTAGCAGACGAGCGGAGCGTTGTCTTCGCTCTTGAGGATAACTTCGGCTTCGTTGTTGTCGAGGTCGAGAGCCTTGTTTTCAACGTCGGTCGGGCAGGGGAGGTAGTCGATAACACCGTCGAGGAGCTTCTGCACGCCAATGTTCTTGTGGGCGGAACCCATGAACACCGGGGTGATGTCGAGACGGATGGTGGCTTCGCGGATGGTCTTCTTGATGAGGCCCTTGTCGATTTCGTCGACACCGTAGATGCCTTCCATGGCCTTTTCCATGATTTCGTCGCTGTAGTCGGCGCAGCAGTCGATGAGCCTGGTGCGGTATTCGTTGGCCTGGTCAACGAGTTCGGCCGGAATTTCCTTTTCGATCATTTCGTCGCCGTTGGCGCCTTCGAAGTAGTAGGCCTTCATTTCGACGAGGTCGACCACGCCCTTCAGTTGGTCTTCGAGACCGATAGGAATCTGCATCACGCAGGGCTTGTGGTTGAGCTTTTCGCGGAGCATTTCGGCAACGCGGAGCGGGTTAGCACCGGAGCGGTCGCACTTGTTGACGAACACGACGCGCGGCACATGGTAGCGCTTCATCTGGCGGTCGACGGTAATAGACTGGGACTGAACGCCTTCCACGCCGGTAAGAACGAGGATAGCGCCGTCAAGCACGCGGAGAGAACGTTCCACTTCAATCGTGAAGTCCACGTGCCCCGGGGTATCGATGATGTTGATGGAGTCCTGTTCGCCGGACTTGGTATGGGTCCAGTTTGCGAAGGTGGCGGCGGACTGAATCGTGATGCCGCGTTCGCGTTCAAGTTCCATGGAGTCCATCGTGGCGCCGACACCGTCTTTACCACGAACTTCGTGGATAGCGTGGATACGCTTTGTGAAGTAGAGGATACGTTCGGTGAGGGTAGTCTTACCCGAGTCAATGTGGGCAGAAATACCAATGTTTCTGTGTTTTTCGATGTTTTTCATTGTTTTTTCCACAAATGGAGTTGATGTTTATTGAGTTGCGCCCAAAGATAGAAAAAAAAGCCCCCTTTCTCAAGGGGGCGGGGTCACAGATGACCGCTAATTATGCCTTTTCGGCGCCTTCTTCGCTATCCGTTTTTTCCTGGTCGGCGAGGGCCTTGAAATAGGCGGCGGCGGTTTTCCCGACTTCGGTCGTGTCGTAGTAGGCGTAGGCTCCGTTCCCGATGGCCCCGATGGCGGGAATGGCCCGGAGGAGCGACTTGCTCAGGAACGTGGACGATATTTTGAGCCCGATTTTCTCGATGACCTTCTTGAGGGCGGTCGTGGAAAGCTTTTGGACGACGACGCGGCTGCCGGTACGGACGGCGACGTCGCGGAGGAGCTGGGCGGCGCTATGGCGGAACAGGCACCAGACCATGGCTTCGCGCGTGAGCAGGGCGATTTTGCCGTAGGTGGCGGCGATGTCGGCGACGAGCTGGGCCTGGATGCGCCAGATGGCAGCGATGTCCGGAATGGCGGTGAGGATGCCCGTGAAACCGGCCGGGATGGAGAGGGTGGTACTGACGGTGGCCGCCTTGAACGAGGCCCTCTGGGTAATCAGCTTTACTCGGCTGTCGGCGTCCATGGAAGAGACATAAATCGATTCGGGAATGTTCGTGATAAGGTCAAAAATGATGTTGATGGCCTTGTCCTTCAGTTTATCCGTGGTCTCTTTGCTGCAATCGGACATATGCAATACTCCTGTTTCCCGAAATTTTAACAAATCTTCCGGAAAATGTCCGAAAAAAACGCCCAAAGGGCGCTGGAATCGCGTTTTAGGGAGCCAAACGGGCTAGAACAGGATTTTGGCGATTCCTCCGGCGATTCCGGAGAGCTTCTCGCCGCTGTAGTCGGCGATGGGGAAGCGCAGGGTCTTCCCGCTCAGGGCCATCTTGAGCGCTTCGTTGATCCACGTGCGTTCGCAGGTAATCTTTTCAAAAATGAGTTCGGTGCCCTTCTCGCCTTCGTCGAATCCGTAATAGCCCCTGAACAACGTTGTTTCGGTTTCTCCGCGGAGGTTAATCCATACGCTAGCAATCCGTGCATCCGAATCGATGGAAACCTCCTGGATTTCGCCGAAGCGCAGGACGGTTTCGTTCTTGCGGATAAAGGACTCGATGGCCCGGTCTCGGAGGTTGCTGAGTATAGACATAAGAGGTATGAGGTATGGGGTCGCGTCTCTGACGAGACGCTTTGAGGTATGAAATCTAAAAAATGATTGTGCCGGAGGCACGATTCTTATCAACTCAAAGGACGATAATCCGTGCTCATACCTCAGAGCACCGAAGGTGCGACCTCGAAGCTGTTTTACCTCGGCAAGGTGAGGATGTCAATCCCGTCTTTCGTCTTTACGACGGTGTGTTCCCACTGGGCGCTGAGGCTGCCATCGCGGGTCACGGCCGTCCAGCCGTCGGAGAGCGTCTTGGTGCCCGGGCGACCGACGTTGATCATCGGTTCGACGGTGAAGACGTTGCCGATTTCGATGAACGGGCAGCGTTCGTAGTTGCGGAAGTGCAGCACGGTCGGTTCTTCGTGGAAACCGCGGCCGATGCCGTGGCCGCAGTAGTCTTCGACGACGCTGAAGCCGTGTTCGTCGGCGATGTCCTGGATGGCACAGCCGATGTCGTTCCAGTGGGCGCCTTGTTCGCCGGCGGCGCGGATGCCTTCTTCCATGCAGAACTTGGCGGTATCGACCAGTTCACGGGCGATGTCGGAAACCTTGCCCACGCAGAACATGGCGGACGTGTCCCCGTGGTAGCCCGAAAGGATGGTCGTGATGTCGATGTTCACGATGTCGCCGTCCTTGAGGATGGTCTGGGCGCTGGGGATGCCGTGGCACACGACTTCGTTGATGCTGATGCAGGCGTAGCGCGGGTAGCCGTGGTAGCCCATGCAGGCGGAAATGCCCTTGTGCTGGCGCGTGTAGTCGCCGATGAATTCGTCGATTTCGAGCGTGGAAACGCCCGGCTTGCACATTTCGCCCGCGCGGATGAGTGTTTCGGCGGCGAGGGCGCCGGCATCGCGGATCAGTTCAATTTCTTTTGCGGATTTTATGCCTTCTTCCATGCAAATTTGTCAACCAGGTATGCAAGCAGCATCTGTTCGTCTTCGGTGCCGCTTGCGAGTTCTTTCACGAGCGGGAGCATGCGGCTGATGCGTTCGGTCGCTTTCTGCCCACCGAAGTGCTTGCGGACTTCTTCGAGGCGGGCGCGTGTACGTTCGCTCACCTTTTTCGCGATTTCTTCGTTCGTGAGCGGTTCCATCTTGATGAAGTTGATGCCGAAGTCGGCCGCCGTCTGCTTGAGGTCGATTTCTTCCACCGGGGTGATGAGCGAAATGCAGAGACCGCTCTTGCCGGCACGGGCGGTACGTCCGCTGCGGTGCACATAAACTTCATGGTCGGCCGGGTGGTCGTAGACGAGCACGTGGGTTACGTGGTCCACGTCGATACCGCGGGCAGCGACGTCCGTACAGATGAGGATGCGGATCTTCTTGTCGCGGAAGGCGTTCAGCGTCTTTTCGCGCATGGACTGCGCCACGTCGCCGCTCAAGGCGCCCACCTGGAAGCCGTAGCCAGAAAGCACCTGCTCGAGGTAGCTCACATCGCTCTTGCGGTTGCAGAAAATCATGCAGCTATCGGGATTGTAGTATTCCAACACCTTGATGGTCATGGAATCCTTGTCCATTACGTCGCAGGGGTACCAGCGGTGTTCCAGGTTGTTCGCGATGACCTTGTCGTAGCTTAGGCTCAGGAATTCGGCGCTCGGGCGCTGGAATTCGCGGGCGAGGCTCTTCACCGTCTGCGGGATAGTCGCACTGAACATCGTGCAAGAAATCATCTTGGGCAGGTACTTGCGGATTTTCTGCATGTCGGGGTAGAAACCCATCGAGAGCATTTCATCGGCTTCGTCGAGCACCAGGTCGCGGATATCGAGGAAGTCGACGTTGCCGCGCTGTACGTGGTCCATCAGGCGGCCCGGAGTCGCGACGATGATGTGCACACCGTTCTTGAGCGCCTTCAGCTGCGGTTCGTAGCTCACGCCGCCAAAAATGGCGACCGAGCGGATGCCTGTGCCTGCGGAGAGCTTTTCAATTTCGTCTTCCACCTGCAAGCAGAGTTCACGCGTGGGTACTAGGATAAGAGCCTGCGGGTACAGGTGGTCGCGCACGATGACCTGCAAAAGCGGTAATACGTAGGCGCCGGTCTTTCCCGAACCGGTCTTGGACTGCACTAGCATATCGCGGGCGGCGAGCATGTAGGGAATGGTTTTCCTCTGCACCGGCATCAAATCGGTCCAGCCGTGCTGTGCGAGGATTTTCTTCTGCTCTTCGGGGAGCATGTCGAAGGTGTAGTCGGGGAGCTTGTGCTCGGGTTCGATAATCTTGACAGGCGTTAAAAAAGGATTGACCTTTTCTGTCTTTTCTTCTTTGATTGCTAATTCATCACTCATATTGAGCGCAAAATTAGCAATTTTCAAGCTAGAAGAGGGAAAGGTGGTATTCTAGACCGACTCCAATGAACCAGTCGGGCGTGAATCCGCCGATGACCGACGATTCCGCCGCCGCATCGGGAGAGGGGTCTACGTACATGTTCCGGCCGCGGCTAGAAATGCCCGTACGGAGCCCGATGCCGTAATGCTTGAGGAAGATGAAATGGCTTCCAAAGCCGACGAGGGCGCCCTTGTAGGCTTCTTCGAACTTGATTCTTGCCTTGTAGGCCTTGGACGGATTCTTGACGCCGTCTTTGAGCGCGATGTCTTCGACGAAGAAGCTGTACTGGAAACCGACGAAAAGGAAGGGCGTGATGTCTAGCCAGGTAAGCGGCCTGTAGTTGCGCGAGAACATGGCGCTCAGCCCGATTTCGTGCTGCGAGAAATTCCAGTGGTCCAGTTCCTGGTAGACGGTGTCTTCCGGGTCCGTCTTCATATGGTGCTTGGCGTAATGGTACGTCAGTTCAAGCCCGATGAAGTCGTACCAGGTGCCGCCCACGTAGAGCGTAAAGTACGGGTCGGAATCGTCGAGGAAATTCCATAGGCTCACCGAATCCTTGGTGATGCGGTAATTGCCGACCTGGCTATTCACATGGCTGCTGTACCAATCGTCGGGAGTAAGCGGAATCTGCGCCTGGGAATATCCCATGCCGATACCGGCCCACATCTTGAATACGGGGACTTCCTGGAAGTATTCGTCCGGCTCGGTCATCTTCTTCTTGCGCTCTTCCTTGGACAGCCTGCGCTTTGCCGTGCCGTCGAAGAACATGTCTGCAATTTCGTCGCCCATGGAAATCTTGTCCGGGCTCAAGAGAATGCTTCCCGCGGCCTTCGGTTCTGAAGCAGTTTCGTCGAACAGGGCGATGTTTACGTTGTTCCCATTTGTAGCGATGTAGAGGACAATCTGGTCTTCCAGGGCCTGAATCTTGGCCTGCATGGCCGGGTGGCGGGCCTTCAGGTATTCGGGTTTCAGGGCCGGGTCCATGTTCGCGTTCAGCCAGGTCGCATAACGGATGGCGATAGAATCGCGCATCCATTCGCCCTGCAGGCGGCACTTGGGGTCGCCAATTCCGGAATTGGCGCGCTTGAGGGAAAGGCAGAATTCCTTCGGGTCGATGACGGGTTCCTTGTCCAAACTCCAGATGAGGATGTCCGGATTCTTCCAGAGGGTCGGATGCGAATTGAAGAATTTGCTACCGCCGAAAGAGGCTCCCGTAAAGAGCAGGATAGACAGTGCAAACAGCAGGATGGAGGACTTTCGAGACATTACGAGACTCCTCCATACAAATTAATTCGAATCTGCTTAACGGCAGACCTTACAAGCGCTTCCAGGTCTTCCGGGGTCGGCTTGGTGATGGGCCTCTGGACTTCGTCGACGGCGCTAAAGAGCGGGCGTTGCCGTTCGTTGTCCCACAGCGTGTAAGAGATGATGGCGCTGATATGGGTAGACGTTTTCTTGTCCGTCATCTCGTTGTGGATGAGCGCGTAATCGAAATACGTCTCGCGCTTGAGGTCGGTGCCGACGATGAACTCGTGGAGGATGAGGATATAGGGCGGGATGTCTCCGGCGCTATCCTTTACGACGACGCCCTGTTCGGGCAGACGGCCCTTCATAAAGATGCGTTCGTCAAGTCTCTGGCTTTCTTCAGGGAAGTGGTTGAAGTTCTGGTCGGGAATCTTGACGTAGTTGGGGTAGGCCCTCCGCAGTTCGTCCAGGAACACCTGTTCGCAGAAGGCGGTGGCCTTCAGCTGGATGCTGTCGGGGTTCCAGCCGAGTTTCTTGGCGAACCACGAAGACCGCGTGAGCACGAACGCTTCGCTCGAACCGGCGACGGCGAGCTTTCCGTAGGGGGCCTTCTTGTACAGCGGGTGCGATTTGGACCAATGGTAATTATGGCCGCACCCCATAAGGATGCAAGCCATTAAGCACGCGATGGCCCATAACCTAAACACCGGATCCCCCTCAGGTGACAGGTGGCGCTAGGCGCCCCACTTTTCGCGGTAGGCGTACACTTTGTCGAGGATGCCTTCCGGGGCACCCACTGCCTTGCGGTTCTCTTCGCTCTCGAGGAACGCGATGATGTCGTTGATGTTCACGATGGAGTGGGCTTCGATACCGTATTCGTCCTGCACGGTCTGCAGGGCGGACTTGCCGTTTTCAAGCTTTTCCTTGCGGTCGACCGAAATCAGGAGACCGACGACGTGGGCGTTTTCAATCTTCGAAAGCGCCTGCATGGTTTCGTTCACGCTCGTGCCCGCGGTAATCACATCTTCGATGATGACGATGTCGGTCTTTTCGGCGTACTTGTAGCCGACGAGCATGCCGCCTTCACCGTGGTCCTTCGCCTCTTTGCGGTTGTAGGTGAACGTGAGGTTCTTTGCGTAAACGTCGCTGAGCTTCATCGCGGTGGCGGCGCAAAGCGGGATGCCCTTGTAGGCCGGACCGTACAGGTTCTGTGCCTTGCCGTCAAAATGCTGCATATAGGCTGCCGCATAGAACTCGGCAAGCTTGGAAAGCGTTGCGCCGGTGCGGAACTCTCCGGTATTGATGAAATAAGGAGTTTCACGGCCGCTCTTGGTGACGAAGTTGCCGAACTTGAGCGCGCCTGCTTCTACGAGAAAATGAACGAATTGATCTTTGGTATTCATAGCAAATGAAATATGTGGTTGTCGTTATGCGGCTCCGCAGAGGAGGGCGATGATGTTTGCGAATACGTTCGCTTCGGTGACGACCTCGATGAAGATGAGGAGGGCGAGGACCACCACGCAAAGCCCGATGTACCAGTAGAACGACTTCTTGAATCCCTTGATCTTGATCTTGAAGATGACCCAGGCGATGACGCTCAGGATGGCGCTGAAGATCCAGGCGGCAGCCCCGTTGAGCGTGACAAGACGGCTTACGCCATAGGTAATCGCGATGCCGGGCATAAAGAAGAAGCCGATGCAGAGGACGCAGAGCAGGGCGAATCCGACATAGTGGGCGAATCCGCGTTCCTTCTGGACGATAATCTGCGGTTGGGTCATGTCCGGAGTATAGGCCGGTTGTTCAAATTCGCCTTCTTGCGGGATTTCGGCAGGTGTGGCCTCGCTGACGGGTTCTGCCGGTTGGGCGATCGTTGCCGGTTCTTCGACAGGCTGTTCGTTCTTGATTTCTTCTTCGGACATAGGTCCTCCTACAGGATAAATGTTCTACCGGCGTAAACGAATACGCGGTGTTCAAGCCATAGTTTGAGAGCGGCGGAAAGGGTACGCTTCTCGATATCCTTGCCCAGTTCGACGAGTTCGTCGATGCTGGCCGTTTCGGGCACGCGCTGGATGTCCTGGCAGATGATGGGGCCCTGGTCCAGGTCTTCGGTGGCGAAATGCGCCGTGGCACCGATAATCTTCACGCCCTTGTGCCAGGCCTGGTGGTAGGGCTTGGCACCCTTGAATGCCGGCAGGAACCCGTGGTGGATGTTGATGATGCGGTACTTGAATTCCTCGGTAAAGGCTTCGCTCAAGATCTGCATGTAGCGGGCGAGGACGACCGTGTCGGTGCGGGTTTCGGCGATAATCTCGCGGAAACGGTTTTCGGGGATGCTCTTGTCCGGGTTGCTGGGGACGTAGTAGAACGGGACGCCGAAGGTGCCGCCCACGGGGCCCAGGTCGGGGTGGTTACCGACGATGCAGCTGAATTCGCAGGGGAGGTCTCCGTCGCGCCTCTTGAGCAAGAGGTCGTAAAGGCAGTGGTCCGTCTTGGACACGAAAATGGCGACGCGTTCCGTCTTGGACGTATCGAAAAGTTTCCAGTTCAGCTGGAGGTGCGGAGCGAGCGTTTCGAGGTGCTTGTGGACTTCCTGGATGTCGTTGGAATCGAGGTCGAAAACAGCACGTAAAAAGAAAGTTTCAATATCCTTGGCGGTATGCTGCTGCAAGTCCGTGATGTTCGCGCCAGCCTTGGCGAGAACTTGTGTGGTACCTGCAATAAGCCCTTTTTGGTCGGGACAATGGATTTGTAAAATAAAACGGTTAGTTGGCATGTGTAAAATGTAGCTAATTTGGCTGGGGTTAGCCTTGAGAACCCTCATAAAAAAAGCTAACATTTGGCGTGTTCATCAACATTCAAAAAGAAGGCTGAGTGTGTCTAGATTGAATTTTATGCCGATTGCCTGCGCAATCGCACTCATGGGGGAAACCTCCTTTGCAATTATCCAGAAGTCGTGGGATTCCATTTTCAATGCAGAGGGGCAGGGCGACTACGCCGCCGCGAAGATTGAAGGCAATATCCGCATGGGCAAGTATACGCACTACAAGGAAGTGCAACCGGTTTCGTTCAAGGTAAACGATGGCATGTTCGTGTTCTCGGTTTCCGGCAACATGACCGTGCCCGCCGAAAAAATCGAAAAGGAAAACTTCTACGGCCGTTGCTCCGAAACAAGCGAAGCCTGGGTTTCCTATTTCAACAAGCCGATGGTTTTTGACGGGGACTCTCTGATTGTCGAAATCGCGGGTGTTGACCTCGCTTGCGGTAACGAACTGTTTGCCGTGGGTGACTTGAAGGTCAAGTTTGCAAATGCCAAGGCTCAGGAATACTGGAAGACCAAGCTCGAAGGCTACCAGAAGTACAAGCGCGAACAGCTGGTCGAATTCCGCAAGGCCGAACAGGAACACCGTTCCGATATCCGCGACAAGTCCGGAATGTTCAAGGACCCGCGCGATGGCCAGATGTACCGCACCATCAAGGTGGAAGGCCGTGAATGGTTCGCCCAGAACGTGAACTACAATGTCGAAGGCCATTCCTGGTGCTACGACGACAAGGAAAACTACTGCCTCCGCGGTGGCCGTCTGTATGACCTCGAAGGCGCCCGCAAGGCTTGCCCGCAGGGCTGGCATCTGCCGCGTGACCGCGAATGGGACGACATGCTCAAGGGCCTTACCGGCTGCTATGACGGTGTCGACAAGTGCGAAAAGTTTGCAAGCAAGCTGAAGGCTACGACCGGTTGGCAGGGCGGTGGTGGCACCGACGAATACGGATTCTCCGTCTTCTCCGCCGGCTACCGCAAAGTAATCGGTAAGTCTACGGTACGTTACGAAGACATGGGTGAATACGCCGGTTTCTGGAGCGCCCAGAACGGCCGTAACGAAACCATCTGGCTCTGGTCCATGGGCCGCATGAGCGACCAGATGGTCCGCCAGCTTGTCCCGAGCAACGCAAAGAACAACGCCTACTCCGTCCGCTGCATCAACGGAAATTAGTTTTAGGGGTATGAGGTCGGTCGCCAAGGCTCCCTTTGAGCTATGGGGGCGCTTCGCTTTGGGAAACGTATAAATGAATAACGAGAGCTTTAAAGCTCTCGTTTTCTGCTTTTGCTCAAAGCCTTGCTCTGCAAGGCGAGCCCAAAGGGCCATAAGCCCGAGCCCATACCTCACAAGCTGCGTTGCTACATCTGTCTAATCGGGAAGAGCCCGAGCAGGTCGAGCACGTTTTCGAGCACGATCTGTGTCGCCTGAACCAGGAACAGACGGGACTTTTCTTCGGCGCTCCCGAGCACGCGGTCTTCGTGGATGAACTTGTGCGCGGCTTCGGCGATTTCCAAGGCATACTGGGCGAGCACGCTCGGTTCGTCACCGGCGACGGCGTCCAGAATCTTCTTGCCCTTCTTCGACAGGATGTTGATGAGGCTATAGGCGGCATCGTCGCTGAGCTGGGCCATGTCCACATCGGCAATGTTCACCGTGTAGCCGGCCTTGCGCATAATGCTGCAAAGGCGCACGTGGGCGTTCTGAACATACGGACCGGTATCGCCTTCGAAGCTCATCACGGCATCCCAATCGAAACGCACGTCCTTCAGGCGGCTGTTCTTCAAGTCGTTGAAGGTGAGTGCCGAGATACCGATCTGGCGGGCGATGAGTTCCTTGTTTTCAAGATCCGGATTCTTCTGGTCGATGAATTCGAGAATCTTCTTCTGGGCGGCTTCAATCACGTCGCGCAACAGGCTTGCTGTACCGGTACGGGTCTTGCCCTTTTCCCACTTGCCGTCGACCAATTGCAGAATCACGCCGAACGGGATGTGGTACATATCCTTGTACCATTCGCGGCCCATCTTCTTGAGCACGTGGAACACCTGCTTGAAGTGCAGGGCCTGTCCGAGGTCCACCACGTAAAGGCACTTGTCGAAGTTGTATTCCTTCTTGCGGTAGCAGGCGGCAGCGAGGTCGCGGGTAGCGTACAAGGTAGAACCGTCGCTCTTGCGGATAAGGCAGGGGTTCAGGTCGAATTCGTCGAGCATCACCACGTCCAGATCCTGGCTCTTCACCATCAGGTTCTTTTCGCGGAGTTCATCGAGGATGGCAGGAATCTTGTCTTCGAAGAAGGATTCGCCGGTGTAGTGGTCAAAGCCCACGCCCATCATGTCGTAGATGCGCATGAGTTCCTTGAGCGTTGCCGCACGGAAGGCGGTCCAGAGCTTGCGGTAGAATTCGTCGCCCTGTTCGAGCTTGGTGAATGCGGCGCGCGCTTCGTCTTCGAGGCCGGGTTCTTCCTTGCTAGCCTTGGAGAAAGCGGCGTAAAGGATGTTGAGTTCCTTCACGGTGAGGCTGTCGAGCGTGGCGTCGTCGGTGGGGCGGTTTTCGCGCAGGTACATCACGATGAGCTTGCCGAAAGCGGTACCCCAGTCACCGAGGTGGTTGATTCTCTCCACCTTGTAACCGGCGGCCTTGTAGATGCGGGAAAGCGAGTTTCCGATCATCGTCGAACGCAGGTGGTGGAAGGCGAGTTCCTTACCGATGTTCGGGGAACTGAAGTCGATGCACACGACCTTGCCATTCGGAGCGGCATGTCCGTATTCGAGGCCCTTCGCGGCGATTTCTTCGAGCGTCGACTTCGCGAGGAAGCTACGGTCGATGAAGAAGTTCAGGTAGCCGTTCACGGCTTCGACCTTCGAAAGGCCCGCCGGGAGCTTTACCTGGGCGGCGAGGTCTTCCGCAATCATCTTCGGGGCCTTGCGCATCACCTTGGCGAGCGAAAAACACGGAATGGTAAAGTTTCCGTGGCTGGTGTCAGGCGGCACGGAGATAAGCTTGAGGGCGGCTTCCTTTTCGAAGGAGCCGGTGGCGGCGAGCGCCTCTGCGATTTCTTGCTCAAACGAGTTCATTGTCGTCGGCCTTCTTGTCGGTTGTCTTTACAAAGTCGTTTTCGTCGAGTTCCACAATCTTGCCGTCGGCATACAGGCGGTCAAGGGAAATTTCGTCGCGCTTTTCTTCTTCGAACAGATGGACCATCAGGTCAAGGCCTGCGTCGAACACGGCCCAGCGAACGCCTTCCTTGTATTCCACGCCTACGGACGGGAGCTTGTTCGCCTTGAATTCCTTGCGCAGTTCGTTCAGGATGGCTTGCATCTGGGCTTCGCTTTCGCAGGTGGCGACGAGGAAGTAGTCGGTCACGTCCTTGATGCCGCGCAGGTCGATCAGCTGCACGTTCTGGGCGCGCAGTTCAAACAGGATGCTGGCGCCGATGGTTACGGACTGGGGCAGTTCTTGCTTATTCGTTGTCATTTGTTTCTCCCTGTTCGGGTTCTATTATTTGTTCAAAGTCTTTTCCGATATAGATGGACGCTACCAGGAAATTCCTCCTGCTGTCTATAATCGTCATGACGTTCTTCGTCTTAAGCGCTCTGGCCAGGGCTTCGGCCCCTTCCCAGGGGATGGAATCCCTCAAGACGACGACGGTCTCGTCATAGTTTTGCAACCGGTCGTTGCGGGAGATGATCACGTCAAAACCGTTCTTGCGGAGGAAGGCGGTCATCTTGGAAGCCGCGCCCGGTATACCGCAGCTGTTCAAGACTTCCACGTCACCCTTGTAATGGCGGACTTCATGGACTTCTTCCTTTTTTTCTTCCTTGCAGCCGACAAGCAGTAAGGCGGCAAGCAGGACTATGGACAGCGGGTGGTTGATCATCTACGCCTAAATGTAGAATATCTTCGGCGGTCGTAGGGGCGCAAAGGCTCGCGCCAAGGCCCGTAAGCCTTGAAAGCATCGCTTTCGTTCACGACCATCAGGTGCATCGAAACGTTGTCGGTCGGCCTGTATTCCAGTTCCACGTCGGGCAAGATGAACTGGACGTTCCCTTGGCGGACGTCTTCCTTGGCGATGGCGTCCGGGCCGTTCCAGTGGACGTACAGCGGCATCCAGAGTCCGAGATCTGCATACAAATGAAGGTCCGGAGTGAATTCGTAGGCGAGGTGGGCGAGATAGCTTTGCTGGCTTAGCTTTAACCACGGGCTAGAAAAGAAGCTGACGGAATACGTATAGGCGACGCTCAGGGCGGGGTCGAACGTTTCGTGGCGCAAAAGGCGGTCAGGGTTGAAATGCTCGCGGTTCCAGGGAATCCCGTCGTCGAAGGCGACATAGACCGTGTCGTAGATGGTATCGGGGACGGCCACCATGGCTAAGGGGGCGGCCGAATCGGCAACGACGGAATCCGCTTTTGCGGGCGATTCCGCAAGGGCGAACGAAACAAGGGCGATTGTCAGTAACAATGACCGCATGTTGGGAATATAGCATTTAGAACGGTCTCTAGTCATTGGTCAATGGTCATTAGAAAAGGCTTTTTGAAATAAAACAATCGGGTGGCGAAGCCACGATTATAAAACTAATGACTAATAACTAAAAGCCAGGGACTAGATGATTTCGTTCTTGCCGTTCACGTGGATTACGGTGGGCTTCCACGATTTGGCTTCTTCTTCGCTCATGGAGGCGTAGGCGACGATAATCACCAGATCGCCGGGCTGCACGAGGCGGGCGGCGGCACCGTTCAAGCAGATCGTCCCGGACTTGGCCGGACCCTCGATAACGTAGGTGTCGAGCCTGTTGCCGTTGTTCACGTCCAGGACTCCGACTTTTTCGTAGGGGAGGATATGGGCTGCGTCCATCAAGTCGCGCGCAATAGTAATCGAACCTTCATAATTGAGGTTCGCGTCGGTCACGGTAGCTCTGTGGATCTTGCTTTTTAACAGTTCCAACTGCATGTCGTCTAGAACTTCATCTGGAGAATGCCGGCAACGCCCTTATCGGGAGTGGGGAGCACGCCGAAGCTGAAGCGGTTCGCATCCGGGTTGCTATCCCATTGGGTGCCAAAGAAGGCATCGGCAAAGGAATAAATGTGTGCACCGATAACAGGGATGAGTGCGTAGAACCAGCTAGAATTCTTGTCAATCTTGAGGTAGACCGTCGTTGCAACACCGGCAATCCAGACGGCGTCAATAAAGGTAGCCTTGACGAGGTCGCCCTTCTTCCATTGATAAAGGCTCGGAACGAGGAGGGAAAGGTAGGCGTAGCTCTGGTCGCCGTGATGGTTGCGGTAAGAACGGTCGATATCGGCGTCTTCCATTCCTTCGGAGCGCTGGGCGAGCCAGGCTTCTTCGGAAATCTTCATCTTTTCCCAGGGCTTCTGGAGGTATTCGGAGGGGCGGACGCCCAGTTCAACGATGCGGGTCAATTTGTCGCGGGAGATGCCGGCTTCCTTAATCTGCTGGAATTCCCACTGGGTCAGTCCCATTTCTTCGTAACGGAAGCCTTCCCATTCGTCCCCGCTGGCTTTGGCCTTGCCTACATTGGCTTCGCTGCTGGCCTCGTCTTCGTCGGCAGATTCGTCGTTTCCGTAGGAGTAACTCGTTTCTTCCGCGCTATCAGAGGCATCTTCGTCGTCGTAGCCGAACTGTGCAAACGCCATGGAGCTTGCAACCAGTAACGTAGACAAAATTTTGAACCAATTCTTCATTGAGACCTCTTTCTCCATTCCTTTAGTGCCGGGGGAGGGAATCGAACCCTCACACTCTCGCGAGTACCGGATTTTGAGTCCGGCGCGTCTACCAATTTCACCACCCCGGCATAGGGTGTCTCAAATATAGAACATTTTTTGGTCTTTTTGTAGGGTCAATATTGCAAAAACAGAGTAATTTAAGCAATTATTTACGTAAATAGGCTCGGAATTCGATGTTTAGGGGGGATAATTTTTCCGCTCCGAAGTCGATAGCCTTTTCCTTCGTTTCGAAATTGCCCGTTTGAACTACGTACAAGGTTTTTGTTTCACCGACGCGTTCCTCGATGGAACTTTCAATTCCTCTTTTTTTCAGGTTGCTGACCAGGAATTCAGCATTGGATTTTACACCGAAAGCGCCGAGTTGGAGGTACCAGCCGCCGTTGCCCTGGCTCGCGATAGACGAAGAAGACGGTTCCGTTTTGGCGGAAGACTGTACTTTGGCCGGGGTGCTTTCCGGTTGAACTGCCGCAGGTGGTTGGGCTTTTTTTTCGGCGAGGGCATCGGGCGAAGAGAGCTTTTTGCAGGCTTCGTCCAAGGCTTCCTTCTTGACTTTGGCCTGGACGGCGGAACATACCTTCTGGAGGCGGGCTTGTTTTCTGGATAAGGCTGTCCAGGCGCTTGCCCGCCTTGGAGAAGTCCTTGGCGTTCCCGGTTTGCGATAATGCGAGGACGTTCCAGAGTAAACATTCGGTTTTCAGGGAGTCGGGCTCCTTGGGGCATGCGGTCTCGTAGGCGGCCGCGGCTTCTTGCCACTTGCCTGCGACGTAAGCCTTCTGTGCATCCGCCTTTGTCTGCGCGAACGCATTTGCTGCAAAAGCAGAAAGCAAAACTGCAGCAACCCTACGAACATTCCAAAGCTTCATCTTCATTACCTCACACCACAATCATCCATTATCAATTATCAATTACCAACTTCCCTCGAATCGTCCATCCGCGAATGTCGTCGAGTTTCACCTTCACGTAGTCGCCCGGCTTCACGATGTGGCCTTCTTCGGGCTTGAAAACGACCTTCGGGCTTGAAAACGACCTTCTTGAAGTTGTCGGTGCGGCCGCGCAGTTCCGTCTCGTCGCGCACGGAGTTCTTTTCCACCAGCAGTTCCTCGGTGCGGCCGAGCATCATCTGGTTCCTCTTGAGCGTGATGGCGTTCTGCAGTTCCACCAGGCGCGTGTGACGCTCGTTCTTTTCTTGTTCAGTGAGCGTCTCGGCTTCCTTGTACGATTCGGTGCCCTTGCGCGGGCTGTAGATGAACATGAATGCCGAGTCGAACTGGCACGTTTCAAAGGCCTTGAGGGTGGCTTCGAAATCTTCTTCCGTTTCGCCCACGAAACCGCAAATCACGTCGGTAGAAATCCCGTAGAACGGGTCCTTGCTGCGCAGCTGCTCGATAATCGAGAGGTACTGCTCCATGTTGTGCTGCCGGCGCATCTTCTTGAGCATAGCGTCGGAGCCGCTCTGGATAGGAATGTGCGCGTAGTGGCAGACCTTCGGGTTGTTCAGCAGAACGTCGATGAGCTCGTTCGTATAGTGCCTCGGGTGCGGGCTCGTAAAGCGGATACGGCGGATGCCCCCGATTTCAGAAACCTTCGTAAGCAGGTCCGCAAAGTTCCCGCCTTCCGTCTTGTAGGCGTTCACCGTCTGGCCCAGCAACGTCACTTCGGTAATGCCCTTGTCGGCCGCCTTGCGCACTTCGGCGAGCACGTCTTCCATGTCGCGGTACTTTTCCGGCCCGCGCAGGTACGGCACAATACAGTAACTACAACGCTTGTTGCAACCGCGCTGGATGGCGACGAAGGTGGTGAAGTCGTTCTGGAGCTTCGCGTATTCGCCTAGGTAGTTCTCGCTCAGGTCCTCGTCGATGAACATCTTGTGGTGCGTCTGGTGCAGCGGGCTATGCGCGTCGCCCAGCAGCAACTCCGGAATTTTCTTGTACTGGTCCGGGCCCACGATGTAGCTCACGTTCGGGAGGCGCTTCAAAAGTTCCGGCCCGCGATTCTTTGCCATGCAGCCGCACACGACTACCTTCACGTCGGGGTTCTTCTTGTTCAGGTACTTGAGCTTGCTGATGTTCGCGATGGCAGTTTCCTCGGCCTTTTCACGCACGCTGCAGGTGTTCACGATGATAAAGTCGGCATCTTCCTGGTTGCTCGTCTCGACGCAACCGCTCATGTCGAGCTCCTGGGCGATCATCGCCGAGTCGTACTCGTTCATCTGGCAGCCGTATGTGGCCAAGTGGTATTTTTTCATGGGTGCAAAGATAGAAAATATTTTTGCTATACTTAAAATATGGCTAAACTCTTCAGCAAATGTCTTGGGAAGATTGTCCTGATGGCCGCAGCGGTGCTGTGGGCCGGTTGCAGCGATTCCGAAAAGGATGACGATACCACCAAGCAAGGTGATTCTGTACTTATTCAATTGCAGAATGTGAAAAAAAGAGTTGATGAGAAGCCTGAAGTAAAAGATACAAGTATTTTGAATGAAGCTAGTGCAACACTTTATGGTTGTAATGGCGATTGCAGAGGTAACTCATTTTTCTTGGTGAAAAAGCCGGGGAATTCTTTAAAGCTCCCTTCAAAAATTAGGGGGGCGGTTAAACAACTGAATAAGAAAGAAATAACCGTTGCCAAAGGCAGTGCTCTTGGAAGAGATTCTGTTTTTGCAGGTTTGGAAAAACGAACACAGTCCTTGCGTCATGTTTATAATAAATATTTAAAGCAAAATCCAGAACTTTTTTTTGAAGGAACAATTATTCTAAAGATAAAACTGTTGGCGGATGGTTCTGTTAAAGAATGCCAGATTGTTTTGTCGACTACAAATAACAAAGAATTTGAAAAACATGTCAGAATGGCTGTAAGCCGTTGGAAGTTTTCGAAAGTGGAGTCGGGAGAAACGATTGCGACTTTCCCAATTACTTTTCAAGAAAACACGGTTGAAATAAAGTCCTCTCAGCCTGAATAGGATTATTTACCTATGCGTCAAGATCCAAAAATTTTAGTAGTGTTTGCCTTCTTTGCATGCATCAGCCTTGTCGCCTGTGGCGATGACTCGAGTAGTTCCGGCCCCGAGGGTGGCGAAAGCTGCGCGATTGAAGAATCGAGTTCTTCGTGGACCCTATCGTCTGACGACTCCAGGGTGACAGATTCGCTAAGTTCTAGCAACTCTTTGTTCTCGTCGTCATCCTTGACCCTATCGTCTAGCGACTCCAGGGTGACAGAAACGATAGGATCCAGTAGCGCAGACTCTTCCGCCGCAGTTAAAGCCGACACCTCCAAAATCACCTACGCGCTCAAACGTTTCGATGGGCCGCTTTCTAACCCGCACAAGGGCTTTACGGTGCCGACCGGTGGGGCATGGACTTTTGTCCCGGAATTCGAATACGGCCCCTACGGTTCCCTGAACAACAGGGCGTGGGACCTGGTCTCGTACGGTTCCGGTTACCAGCAGTGGAACAAGCTGAACCCGGCTAAGGGCGTTTACGACTGGACGGAACTAGAAAAGCTGCTGAACGCACTTGCCGAGCACAACATGAGCTATGCCTTGCGCGTGCTGCCGTACACACCATCCTTTATCAAGAGCGATTTTCCGCCAGAAGAGGATTACGATTGGACTCCGCCTTTTGTCTACGAAATGGGGGCGAAGAAGATACAGATTGACTTGCGTGGGACAGAGTACCATGCATACGCTCCGGTCTGGGATGATTCCATTTATATTTGGGCAGCCAAGGAGTTTGCAAAGGCTCTTGCCGAAAAATATGATGGCGATCCGCGCATAGAATACATTGACATCCGCACTTTTGGCGAATGGGGCGAATGGCACACGTCTCACATATTGGGGAGCGAAATGCCCGCCGATTCGGTGCTGATCGACATGCTGGACTATTATGCGTCCGTGTTCAAGAAGACTCTGCTGGTGCTGCCCTCTAATGGTTTTGGCGATGTCTATACGCATGCGCTTGAACTCGGCATTACCAAGCGAGACGATGGGTTCATTGGCATTCCCGGCAGGCCGGATACTTTGTTGCGGGCGTACAATGCGAACCTCCCGACCATCGCCGAGAATATCGCCGGTTACAAGACGATGCTTACTTACGACGATCTGATTCCCGGAGGCAGCCAAAAATGGACTGCGGAACGCTGGGTGGACGCCATAACTACGGCGCACTTGACCTACTACGTGCTGGATCAAGATAACGATTGCGGTTACAATTTCTACAAGGACAATAAGGCTCTTGCGGATTCCATGAGCAAGGTCATCGGCTACAATTTTACGGTGACACAGGCGGAACTTTTGACCGTCGTAAGCGCCAAAGATACTACAAGCACACTGAACATTACCGTCAAGAACACCGGCGTGGCGCCCTGCTTCTTCGATGTCTACATGGTGGCGGAATTCGCCGACAGCACGGGCAAGGCTCTTGCGCAAATCGGCGAGACCGTCCGCATTCCCAAGGGAACGTTCAAGGATGGCGCGTCGAAGGATTTCTCCTTTAAGGCGGCGGGGAAGGCGAATGTCGCGACGCAATCGGGCGTTTCCGTGGCCCTTTCCCTCTACGAGAGCGAGGACGCTTTCAAGGGCGGCAAGAATCCCACGGTCCGCTTCGACAACGACGGCCTCCAGGATAATCATAAACTCTTGTTGAAATCCCGATAGCGCGAATTTTTATGGCCCTTCTGTTTGCCCTTCTATTTTTGGCTTTATTCGTAAGCGCAATCGTGCGCGGGCGCTTTTCTTATGGCAAGGCGGATTACGACTTCCATGAGCATCCCGTGCAGTTCGTGATTGTGCTTGTGTTCATTTTAGGCGTTTCGGCACTCTGCTTTTACCGATTCCTG
>CACXKY010000052.1 GCA_902768325.1 Fibrobacter succinogenes | reverse complement strand
AAAACTGCGGTTAAAAGGAATGAGCCCGGTGCAATACCGAGTCTGCAACTCATTTTTATCCTAATTTTAAAATGTCCAACTTTTTGGGGTCAGTTCAGGCGAAGGGGTAGCGGAAGACCCGGCCGTAAAAAAGAGATCCCCGCTTACGCGGGGATGACAATGCGGGTAGGCCGGGGCTGAAGCGAGGGGAATTCGTTCCCCTTTATCCGAAAGTCCAGTCCGGGTGTTCCTTCATTTCGTCCAGCTGGATCTGGTGCAGCACCGCGTGGCCTTCCACCAGGCTTTGCTGCACGTCGATGATGCGCTGGTTGGAGGAGCCGCGGAACTTGATATCGAGCGAACGCTTGGCCATGATAAACGGGCCGTCAATCAAGATGTCCGCATAAGCGAGCAGGTCCAGGAACGCCGGGGTTTCTTCCCAGTGCTGCTGCAGGTATTCGAACGTGTACCCCGTAAAGATTACGAGGTTCAGGCCGCGGTCCTTGATTTCGCGGGCAAGCGGAATGAGCGCCGCCGCCTGGTCCATCGGGTCGCCACCGCTAAAAGTGACGCCGTCGAGCAGCGGGTTCTCGTCAATCATCGCAAGGATTTCTTCGATATCGATAAAATGCCCGCCGTTGAAATCGTGCGTCTGCGGATTCTGGCAGCCGGGGCAGTTGTGGTGGCATCCTTGCGTAAAAACCGTCATACGGATGCCCGGACCGTCCACGAAGGATTCGGGCTCTATGCCCGCAATGCGAAGTCTCGGAGTTTCCTGTTCCATTTTCAAAAATATTCCCCTATTTGCAACAAAATAAAAAACGGCGGGACATGCCCGCCTAAGATTACCTAGCAGGTGTATCGTACCCGGACACAAGTCCAGGCATTACACGCCGTGCTTGACACGGTCATTGACTTCGGCACGCTTCGCGTTGTTGAAACGGTCCACCGTACCCACGAGGTAGCCCGTGATGCGGCGGATACGTTCGAAGCCGATTCCTTCACCGTACTTGTTCATTTCCTTTTCAGACATTTATGTTTCTCCTTGATGGTTAAAATCTTTTCTCTTACCTGATTCCCTTGAAGGCAGGCATTCCCGGGAACAGCTTGCGCAGTTCCTCGAGCTTGGCCTCGGAAATCGCATGGCCTTCGCTACGGTAACCGATACCCACCTCGGCCATGTAGCGTACGATCTTCTCGAACGCGTCGAGGTTCTGCGTCGGGTCGCCATCGAGCTCGATGTAGCTGATGTGGCCAGCGTTGGTGAGCGCGTGGTACGGGGCTTCGAGAGCGAGCTTCTTGAAGGCCGAAATCTTGTAGTACACCGGCACGTGGAACGAGTTGGTGTAGTAATCGCGGTCGGTAACACCCGGGATGATGCCGAACTTCTTCTTGTCCATGCGAACGAAGCGGCCCGAGAGGCCTTCTGCCGGCGTGGCGAGCAAGCTGAAGTTGAGACCGAGGCGCTTGGACTCGTTGTCGCAGAATTCGCGCATGTGCTTGATAATCTTGAGACCGAGTTCCTGGGACGCTTCGGATTCGCCGTGATGCTTGCCCGTGAGGGCCACGAGCGTTTCGGCAAGGCCGATGAAGCCGATGGAAAGCGTTCCGTGCTTGATGACCTCGCCCACGGTGTCTTCCCAGCCGAGCTTGTCGGAATCGATCCACACGCCCTGCCCCATGAGGAACGGGAAGTTCTTGACCTTGCGCTTGCTCTGGACGGCAAAGCGTTCCATGAGCTGGTCGCTCACAAGCTGAAGCATACGGTCGAGTTCCTTGAAGAACAAATCGACGGACTTCATCTTGATAGCGATGCGCGGGAGGTTGATGGACGTGAAACTCAGGTTACCGCGGCCGTACGAGATTTCGCGGGTCGGGTCGTAGTTGTTGCCGATAACGCGGGTACGGCAGCCCATGTACGAAATTTCGGTTTCGGGATGGCCCGGCTTGTAGTACTGCAGGTTGTACGGGGCGTCCTGGAAGCTGAAATTCGGGAACAGGCGCTTCGCGCTCACGCGGCAAGCAAGCTTGAACAAATCGTAGTTCGGGTCGCCCTCATTCAGGTTCACGCCCTTCTTCACGCGGAAAATCTGGATCGGGAAGATGGCCGTTTCGCCACCGCCCAGGCCCTCTTCGGTGGTGAGCAACAGGTTCTTCATCACCATGCGGGCTTCGGGCTCGGTGCACATACCGTAGTTGATGCTAGAGAACGGAGTCTGCGCACCGGCGCGGCTGTGCATGGAGTTCAGGTTGTGGACAAACGCTTCCATCGCCTGGAACGTGGTCTTGTCGGTTTCCTCGTAAGCCATCTTCTCGGCAAACTTCTGGGACTTCATCACCGTCTCGGTATCGAAGGTCTTGGAAAGCTCGCGGGCTTCGGCTTCCTGGAACTTTTCGTTCGGAACGAGCGTCGCGACCATGCCCATCTCGGCCATTTCGGTATGGAGCTTCTTCACGATCGGCTGGATTTCCTCTTCTTCCTTGCCGGTAAAGAGCATGAGCGCCTTCACCATGTTCGAGAGGTAGGCCTTGCGATAGGTGATGCGCACGCCGTCGGCCATGGCGTAGTCGAAGTTCGGGATAGACTGGCCACCGTGCTGGTCGTTCTGGTTACTTTGTATGGCAATCGCCGCAAGGGCAGCGTAGCTGCGGATGTCCTTCGGTTCACGCAGGTGGCCGTGACCGGTGTTGAAGCCGTTCTTGAAAAGCTTCTTCAGGTCGATCTGGCAGCACGTCATGGTGAGCGAGTAGAAGTCCAAGTCGTGGATGTGGATATCGCCTTCGGAGTGCGCACGGCTGTGCTCGGGCTTGAGCATCATCATCGTGTAGAAGTGCTTCGCCGATTCAGACCCGTACTTGAGCATGGTGCCCATGGCGGTATCGCCGTCGATGTTGGCGTTCTCGCGCTTGAGGTCGGATTCCTTAGCAGAGCTGAAGGTGATATCGCGGAGCGTGTGCATGAGGCGCGTATTGACTTCGCGGATGCGGGTACGCTCGGCACGGTAAAGGATGTAGCTCTTGGCGGTATCGCCGTAACCGCATTCCGTCAACGCTTTTTCGACGGCGTCCTGGATTTCTTCGATGTCCGGCTTGTTCTTGCCTTCCGCTTCCAAGCGGCCTACGGCGTAGGCGGCGACCTTGAGCGAAGTACTGCTCAAAAGGTCCTCATGTCCCAGAAGGTCTATCTGGTCCTGCGAGGCCTTGATCTGTTCCTTAAGTTCACCCGATGCACGGAAGGCCTTGATAATGGCGTCCGAGATCTTCTCAATGTTGAACGGCATTTCGCGGCCGTCACGCTTTTTCACTGTAAAAATCATCACCTATCCTTGATTTTCCAGAACTCTACAAGTATAAATAAAATTTATCCTTTCTACTATATCTTGTGTTCGGGAACAAACCACATACACAAGATGTAGTCCATAAGATAATAAAACATTTGGGGTAAAGAACAAAAAATTTACAATTTACGGTAATTTTTTTGTAATATTTCAAAAAACTTATCAACACACGCAAAAAAAACTCGAACCGGACCTCCACCGCCGGTCGGGTTTCCCAAAAGCCAACTCTGTATCTCGCAAACATTTAGGCTTTCGGGAATCTATTCACACCCCAAAAAGGCGTTTTTGACGCCCGAATCGTTGACAAAGGGGGGTAATTTACCTAGGAGCGTTTCGCAAACAGGTTCGCTACGGCATTGACGGCCAGGGCGACCACAATCGTCGTCGTCATGCTGATAAACGGCATCCAGGGCCAGCTGAAAATGCCCCCGAGAATCGCCGGGACGCCAAAAGCGGGGATTCCCTGCACAAGCACGAGGCTTCCCATGCCACAAAGCACCGCGGCGATGACAACCCAAGAGCGCAGGCGGCGTTCCGCCGTACCGAATAACTTGTCCGCAAAGAAGGCCAGCAGGAACATGCCGAGCAAGGGACCCGTAAAGAGCCCCGTAAAGAAGAGCGCGTTCTTGAGCAGGCTCCCCTGCTGCGTGGCAGCAAAGAGCGCGAAAAACACGCCCAAGATGCCCCAGACCGCCGTCCAGATCTTGGCGCGCTTGAGGCCGCCGATGCCCTTGGATTCGTCCCAGCCCAAAAAGTCGCGTTCCGAGGTATTGCTAAGCGAATTGATGGCCCCCGAAAGGCTGCTCATGGCGGCCGCACAGATAGCGGCGACAATCAGACCCGTGACCCCCACCGGAAGTCCGTTTACAATAAAGTAAGGAAAAACGTCATTTTGACCGATTCCATCGGGTAAAGTACCGGCCCCTGCGACCTTGTAATACACGAACAGGGCCGCCCCCACCCAGTAGAACAGGATAGAAACGAAGCAGCCCAGCACCATCGAAAGGACGCTGGAACGGTTTGCGGCCTTCACATCCCTGCAGCTCAGATAACGTTGTACAAACTGCTGGTCGCAACCGCGGATGGCAATTTCGAGGATAGCGTAGGCAAAACCGGCCGAAACGAGCGTACGGGCGTTCGAAATGTCAAAACTGGCGTCCCACCACTTGGTCTTGCCGGCTTCGCTAGCCATCGCGGCCATCGCGCCAAAGCCACCGACGGAATGCGCAATCAGGATAAGGACCAGGACGCCACCGCCAAAGAAGACGCAGAACTGCATCACATCGGTCCAGATGACCGCCTTGATGCCCCCGAACCACGTGTAGAATATCGCGACCGCGGCCGAGACGACAATGGCAAGCTGCAGGTCGACGTGCAGAATTTGCGCCAGAACGAGGGACGGAGCGTACAGCAGGATTCCCGTACGCAACAGCAGGTGCAGGCAATAGAAGACGGCGGCAAGGCGGCGGACCGGGCGACTAAAGCGAATTTCGAAAAGTTCGTACGCGCTGTTGATGCCCGACGTACGGAAACGCGGGATAAAGACGAATCCGACCACGACAATACTCAGGAGGGCGCCAATCTGGAACATGAGGAACGTCATGTTGTCGCCAAAGACATCGGCAGGCGCCCCGAGGAACGTCGTCGCACTCACGGACGTCGCAATCAAGCTAATCCCCACGGCAATCCACGGCATGGAACCGCCGCCGAACATGTATTCCTTGAGGTTCTTGTTACCCCGGGATACCCAGAGGCCGATAAACAGAGAAAACAGCAAATAGGCCGCAAGAACGGCCCAGTCAAAAACAGTAAACATCTGTTAGGCTCCTTTTTCTACGACGACATGTTCCGCCGTCAGGTCCGTATACTGGATCACCTGATTGCGGCCGCTTTCCTTGGCCTTGTACAACGCCTGGTCGGCATTGTTCACCGCCTTCTTCATGTCGTGGAAATCCGGCTTCACCAGGAAGGCGCCAATGCTCACGGTCACGCGGAGCGGAGAGGCCTGGTGCACGTCGAATTCAAGGTCCATGACGGCATGGCGGATGCGTTCGGCAGTTTCGATCATGCCTTCCGGAGTCGTATCGATCAGGCCAACGACGAACTCTTCGCCACCATAGCGGGCGACCACGTCGATTTCCTTGCGAATTTCACCGCTGATCGCACCGGCGATGCCCTTGATGACAACGTCACCAATCGGATGGCCGTACGTATCGTTCACGCTCTTGAAGTGGTCGATGTCCATCATGAGGACACCGATGTTATACTGCTGCCTATTGGCGCGGATCTTTTCCGTGCGGAGGCTTTCGTGCAAAGTGCGGTGGTTGATAAGGCCTGTAAGGCCGTCGCGCGAAGCGAGGTCCTTGCCCTGTTCGAACTGGCAGGCCCTCACGTAGGCAAAGCCGGCCACACCGGCGAAAGCCTTGAGGAGTTCCATTTCGTGTTCGGAATAGCGGTTCGAAGAACGGCTTTCGAGGCAGATGGCAAGTTCGGCTAGCGTCGCGTTCTTGTCCGAAGAAACGGGCATCACGAACAGCTGGCGGAAATCCATGTTCCGCTTTTCCTTGTCGTCGATACGCGGTACATACTGGCCTCCCATGCCGGAACTGAAATTGCGGGCCACAGGGCGGTTCCTGAAGAGCGCGAGCACCGCGAGGCCCTTGTCCGAAAGCGTAAACTTCTTGTTCGCGAACTGCTCGGAATCGATGCCGTCACAGCAGACCACATGGCCTTCACGTTCCTTATGGCTGTCTTCGGGATTCTGCCTGTCCAGAGCCAGAATCATCATGCGGTCAAACGGGATGTTTTCCTTCACATACTGGAAGATCTGGCGGTAGATATCCTTGACCGACATGGTCTGGAAGAACTTGTGCTGGTAGCCGTAGAGGACGCTGAACTGCTGCTGGGCGATATAGTTCTTCGTCGATACGACGCTCTTGAACGAGAGCATGTACAGCGCGCTGGCGATATAGGTAAGAGCCTGCGCCGTAGACTGCGAGAAAGCGTTCGGGTAAAGCGAGTCGACGACAATGGCGCCAATGCGGTTCTTTTCGCGGTCGAGCATGGGGACCGCGACCAGGGACTTGATCATCGGATTATCGATGTAGTAGAGCAGGGACTTGCCGCCCATCAGGTCGCCTTCCAAGAGGCGGTTCACCTCGGGGCGAAACAGCTGGCTTATGAGTCCCGAGTTTTCGGTAATGCGGACATCGGTCGCCACCTGCGCATTCGGGTCGCTGCAATATTCACGGATGGCCCATTCACGGACGTTTTCGAGCGGCGAAAAGACGATTACCGAGTAGGCGTTCGGAATCACGCGCTTGAGTCCCTGCAGCACATCGTTTGTCGCCTTGTTCACGTCGGCGTTGGTGCGTGCCCAGAACTGGTTCACCCGCAACGTAGAAGTCGGTTCGTTATACTCGGTAGAAGCATCCTTGATGGAATTGCGGACATCGGGAGAAATCGCGGGAGAAATACCGGTCGCCTGCGCCACACGGGTAATCACTGGTATAGAAGCCGTCTTGCCCCCAGGGACGCGCGGGAGGTTCATATAGCCAAGCGCAGCCGCCACACCGGCGATGGGGATAAGGAACAACAGCATCCCGCCCTGGAATGCAAGGCCGAGCAACAGGCCTGCAACAATGAACAGAATATTCGAAACCAGCATTTTTCCCTCTATAGTCTAAAGGAGCGGTAAAGCATCACGCAAGCCAATCCCCCATAGAGGATATGGCTAATCCATGCAGCCAGAAGAGGGGGTAACGCACCGTTTTCGCCCATCTTGAGTCCGATCCTTTCAAGAATATAATAACTAAAAACAAGCAAGAGGCCAACACCGAACTTTTGGGAAAGCCCCCCTGAACGCTTAAATCGATGGCACAAGGCCGCCCCGATAAGGAGAACAATCAAATTCATCCAGTGCGCGGACTGCTTGAAATAGAGGGCCGTTTCCATCACGCTGGTATCTTCGCCCGAACGCTTCAGGACCTCGATACGCTCGCGGACCATCTTGGAATCCATTTCATCGGCCACCTGGCGCTCGTTGATCAAGTCCCCGGGCTGTGTTGCCACGCGGCCCTGCATGACCTCCCTCGTAATCGGCACGACATCCACGGAGCCGTCTTTCTGGAACGTACGGCGGTAGCCCTTTTCGAACACCCAGTAAGAAGCGCTGTCTTCTTCGACCCAGCGGACGATTCTCGCGTCGTAACGTTCCCTGAGCTTGCCCTGCTCCCTCAACAGGAGTACGACATCGCGGCCCATCTTGTTCTTGCCCGAATAATGCCTAAAGAACCAGCTCGCCTTTTCGCTATCGATAAAGGTGAAGTTCTGCTTTTCCTTGATGCGCGGGTTCTTACGCTTTTGCGCATTCGTCTCCATCACCTCGAGACGCTTGTGGTTCGCGTTCGGGAGCCACTTTTCGCTCATCTCGTAAGAACCGACCGAGACAAAGACGCCCAGCAAAAAGATGGGCAAGAGCGTCTTGAGCGGACTCTGGCCGGAGCTCTGCATAGCCGACATCTCGAGGTGCCGCGCCATATTGCCCACGGACGCGAGGACCGCGATAAACATGGCCACCGGCGTAATGAGGTACAGCATGTACGGCAGGTAGCAGAAGTAGTACTCGCCCACGTCTTTCATGTCCCGAGCAAGCCACGTCTTGATATTGCCGACAAAGTCGATGACGACGAAGACGAGGATAGACCCGAGAACCACGATAAGCAGCATCTTCAGGAAATTCCAAATCAAGTACCGGGAAAACTTCATCCGAATCTCCCGGTAAGCTTTTTGAAGAACCCACCCACGAACCGGATGGCCCTGAACACCTTGGAATCCCCGCTGAAACGGTCACGGATCATGGCGATCGTGATGAAGATACCGAAGATGCCGATGATGACGTTGGACGCCCACATGGCCAGTTCCGGAGAAATAATCAGGCGGTCTGCGAGGTTCTCGCCGCCGATAAGGCAAATCCAGTATACGACAAAGAAAGCCAAACTGTAGATGATGCCCGTTCCGATACCGCCCTTTCGAGCCATGATTCCAAGAGGGGCGCCAATAAGCACGAACACAAAACAGGCAAACGACGTACTGAACTTCTTGTGGATTTCGACCAGGTACTGCGCCTGGCGCTTCTTTTCATTTTCAAGCCTTCCGTACAACCTTTCCGTCGTACGCAATGCGGAAACTTCCTGAACGCGGACTTTTCGAAGCATGCGGCGGATCTGCGCCGAATCCGTTTCCATCTTGAAGGTCGACGAATCCGGAAGGATCGTATCGCCAGCCAGGGCTTTTTCAAGAGAAACCAGCGTATTCAGACGGGAGGTTTTCGAACTTTCAAAAAGCGTATCGTAACGGGCCTTCGCCTGTTCCACGACATCCATCATCATTTCTACAGGCATTTCGCGATCACTGCGGTAGCTGCGGCTACGGCGTTCCAGGCGGTCATCCACGTTCTTCATGGCGAGGTCCTGCGAGAAGAACCGGATACGGAAGTAGTTGCCCGGATCGTCGGGATCCACGATATGCGTTTCGCCACTGCGGAGCCTGAGCATGAGCGTTGCCCCGTTATCCACGTAGTCCATCGAGGCGCTGTCCGCATAGACGATACGCGGAGGACCCTTGCGTTCCATTTCGTAAATCTGGATTCCGTAAAGCGTCCCAGACACAGGGTCGATTCGGTTCACCCACAACTGCACGTCCGGGAACTGCGTAATGAGGCGGCCCGCATCGATAAACACGTGGGGCTTTTTACGGGAAACGGCATTCATCAGTTCAACGGACCGGTGGTTCGCTTCGGGCAGCACCCAGTTGTTGAACAAGATCATCAAAACCGAAAGGAGCGTTGCAACTAGCAGGACAGGACGCATCAAGCTAAATGGAGAAACTCCGGCCGCCTTGACCGCCGTAATTTCCTGGTCTCCGGACATCCGGCCAAACGCCATGAGGCACGCCACGAGGACCGCCATCGGGATAGACAGCGAAAGCATCCACGCCAAATTCAGCACAAATATTTCGAGAACCGTCGAAGCGGGCAATCCCTTGGACAGCACATTGTCCAAAATCTTCACCAGGAAATCTACAACGAACAAGAACGTAATGCCGAAAAGAGCGGCCATAAAAGGCGCAATAAGCTCTTTCAATACATAGCGGACTAGAATCATTGTTTTTTTTCGACCCGTTTTTTTCTACTTTGATGTGTGAAAGTTAGAATTAACCAAAGAAAAAAAATGAAATCTTTTTTAAAGTTGCCCTTATTGCTCAGTCTTTTTATTTCAGCCGCTTTTTTCGCCAGCTGTTCTTCAAGCAACTCCGGTAAGGTAAACCATACCGAGTTCTGCCGTGCCAAATACGAGGTCGCCGAAGAATACTACAAGAAAGGCAAGTACGGCAGGGCTCAGGACAAGCTGGAAGACATCCTCTCGCTGTGCGCCGGCACGGGCTATATGGAACAGTCCCAGTTCCTGCTCGCCGAAAGCTACTTCAACCTCGAAGAATGGATTGAGGCCCGTGGCGAATACGGCAGTTTCATCATCAACTTCCCGGGTTCCCCGTTCGTTGAAACCGCCGAGTTCCGCAAGGCCATCGCCTCGTTCAACATGGAATTCCGCGTGAGCCGCGACGAAGCCAACACGACCATCGCCATGAGGGACTTCGAGCGCTATCTGTCGAACTATCCGGATTCGCCGCTGCGCGACTCCGTGAACTACTACTACGACCTGCTCGTGGAACGCCTCGCCGAAAAGGAATTCCAGACGGGCAGGCTCTACCTCCGTATGGACAAGCCGCAGGCCGCGGTCATCTACTTCAAGGAATTTCTCGAAACGTACCAGAAGTCCAAACGTCGCAGGGAAGTCCTGTTCCTGATTGCGCAGGCCTATACAGATTTGGACCAGTTCGAATCGGCACGTAACTACCTCGCCCAGGCGAAGATCGAGCTCCCCGAAGACGACAAGGACATCCAAAAGCTGCTCGCCAAGACGGAAAAGAAGATTGCAAAGGCCGAAGCCAAATACGAAAAGCGCCTGAAAAAAGATTCCGAAAAGAAGCGCCAGCAGAAAGAAGACAAGCAGATGCTCAATTAAGGTATAAATGGGATTTCGGTCAAAGACATGGTTTTGCGCGATATGCCTTGTCCTTGCGGCAAGCACATTCTCGTTTGCTGCCGATGACGTTGTCGAACACGACAATTCCAGGATTGCCATCTTTTTCCAACCGGCCATTTCTTTCTTAAGCTTCGAAGAGCGCGAATACTTCCAAGACGCTATCGACACGATCTACCACGAATTCCGCGCCAACGCGAGGAACGAGGAAGAATCGCTGTACGTCGCCAAGCAGAACTTCCAGAAGGTCAATTTCTGTTTCCCCATCACGGGCGGTCTGCAGTTTCAAGTCTTGCAGGACCATTTTTTGAGCGCCGGCCTCGGATTCATCTACGACGACGAATCGGTGGTGCTCACCGACCGCAAGAACAAGTCGCACAATTACAGCTACACCATCCAGGGCATCCCGTTCTTCTTGGAATACCGCTTTGCCATTCCCGTCAACCTGATAACGCTTTCCAACGGCGGCCTGTTCAGTGTCGCCTTCCGTTGGTACTGGACGTTGCCCGGGACCGAAATCTACACCTCGTGGGGTAAAATCGACGCGGACAATTCCCTGTTTGGCGCTGGCTTCGGATTCAGCATCGGTTACCTGATTGCAAGCTGGAAGGGGCTGAACCTCTTCGGCGATATCGGGTTCAGTTCCATCAAGGTGAAGTCCAAGGAAAGCTTTGCCGACATTGTCCCGGGCGGTTCTACCGAAAAGGCCAAGTGGAATATCGGCGGGCTGCAGTTGCAGATCCGTGTAAGCTTCGGCGTTTGGAACAAGCCTAAGCCGGTTGAGAAAGACGATGACGATCATGTCAAGGAAAGCGATTTTGAACCGATTCCCAAGGATACAACCGCAAGCAAGGCGGCTCCGGCAGACAGCGTGAAAGCGATTGCCGACAGCACGAAGGCCCTTACAAGCGCTGCGGACAGTACCATCGCAGACAGCACCGTCGCGGGCACGGATAGTTCCGCAGTGGACAGCGTCGCTGCAGTAAAGGATAGCACCGTCGCAACGGACAGCTCCGCGGCAAAGGATAGTTCTGCCGCGGCAACGAGCAGCCCCACAGCCACAAAGAATAGCGGCAAGGCGCCGGAGCCCGCTAAAAAAGAACAACCCGTCAAGGAAGCCACTGGCAGCAAAAAACCGGAGGAATAATGAGTTTCTTTCCGGGCGAAAAGCTGCGCTACGCCGAAACGCATTTCAAGTTCAGGCTCCCCTGGTCCCTGCTGTATAGGCCGTGGCCCGAAATTTTGGCAGACGCCCCGTTCCAGTTTGTCCCGGGCGAAGAACCGACCTTGTGGATTGTCGTGCGCGACGCCCACCGGTTCCCGACCCTCATCGAGAAAATGGAAATCCAGATGGCGGGCGCCGAATCAAAAACAATCGACCTGCAAATCCGCGCCACGGAACAGTTCGGCTTCTACCCCGTAAAAATCGGGACGCTCGCCCCGGGGCGTTACGAAATCTGCTGTCGCTTTTTTGCAAGGCGACTCGATCCCGCCAGCGGCAGCACTACAGACAACGTAAAAACATTCAATCGCTGGAACTATCCAGGACTGCGCCCTGCCCCGCTAAAGTTTCACGTTCTTGCCGAAAATCCGCCAAAGGCGCCCGGATACGCCGCCGGCGAAACGCACTGCCATACGCATTACTCGGCAGACCATGTGGAACACGGCGCCGCGCCCAAAGTCTTGCAACAGGCGGCCAAGGCGGTGGGGCTCGATTTCGTGAGCTGCACCGACCACGCTTATGATTTCGCCTACACGACTGAGGATTACACCAAGGAAGCCGAATCGCCTATGCCGCGTTTCCAAAAGTTGCGTGACGAAATCCGCCAGCTGAACGGAAACAGTTCCATGCCGTTCATGATTGCAGGCGAAGAAGTTTCTGCGGGCAACTCCAAAGGGGAAAACGTCCACGTCACCGTACTCGGGCCCGAAACGTACCTCCCGGGGCTCGGCGACTGCGGTCGCAACTGGCTTGAGAACAGGCCGACATTACGCATCCCCAAGCTTATGGAAATGACGACGGCACACTGCTTTGCCGCTCACCCCTTCCAACAGATGGGGCTCCTCGAGAAATGGATTTTCAGGCGCGGTTACTGGAAAAGCAAAGACCTGAATCTCGACGCTTCGCACACGATTCGCGGAATCCAGTTCTGGAACGGCAGCCGAGACGAAGGATTCAAGCTCGGGCGCGAATTTTGGATCGAGCAACTCGGCAAGGGGAACTACCTGCTCCCCATCGGCGGAAACGACGCCCACGGGGACTTGAACGATACGACCGCCGTTTCGACACCGCTATTTTCGTTGAAGCATTCGCAGAGTCACATATTCGGCAAAGTCCGCACCGTGGTAAAATTAGACGAGAGACGAAATATACGACACTCGGGGCTTTGCCCCGTAGTGGATGTTATCCCCTATGGGGAGACGAAAGACGAGAGAGTATCCCTCGATACATTGAACGCTGCATTCGCGGGCGACAACTGCTACATCACGGACGGGCCGGCCCTGTGGTGGGAACGCGACATCGTCCACGGAATCAAGAGCATCGTCTTCCACGCCCGTAACACAAGCGACTTTGGCGGAGGCTTCCGCTACATCCGCATCTATGGGCGCAAGCGCCTGCCGAACGGAAAGCTCGCGCGGGAAGAAGACGTCCGCATGGAAAGCCTTGTCGCGGCCCCGTCTTCGACGGATATCGCCGTATCCCTGGACAATTACGCCTACCTGCGCGCCGAATGCGAATCCGCATCGGGACATTTCGCGCTCACTTCGGCCGCCAAAGCCGACTAAGGACGCCTATGGCACCGCGATTCGTGTCCCCCATGATACGGCAAAGGCCGAAGCCCGCTACAAACGAGCCTACCCCAACGGCTCCCACGACAAGCGCGCCAGCGGCAAACGCGCCAACGCCCGTTGTCGAAGCGCCCACGGAGGAGTCCGAAGAAAGCGCCCTTATCGCCAGCGGGACCTTCCGCCAGGCGCGTGACTACAGCCTGGTGCTGCTCTCCCAGGGAATCGTGCACACGTTCATCCATACCGAGGAAGGCCCGTTCGAAATCCGCGTCGTCCCCGAGCACAAGGAAAAAGCGCTCTACCAGATACAGCAGTACATCCGCGAGAACCCGCCCAAGAAAGACAATCCCCCCATGCCGCTCACGATTAGCGCCCAGCCCATCTGGGTCCTGCTCGTGCCGGTCGCCTGTACCCTGGCCGATTTCGGGAACTTCGTCGCGAGCCTGCACAACAAGGGACTTTCCGACGCCTACAAGGTACTGCATGGAGAATGGTGGCGCACCATCACCGCGCTCACACTCCACGCCGATACGCACCACCTGGCCGCGAACCTCGTTTCAGGGTACATCGTCCTAAACCTGCTCGCCTACCGCATTCCCCTCGCCCGCATGGCGCCCTTCCTCGCTATCGCAAGCGCACTCGCAAACTTCTGCGTCGCCCTGACCGTACAGTCCGATTTCCGCGCCCTCGGCTTTTCCACATTCGTCTTTGCCGTTATCGGGGCGCTCGCGGTCATCGAATTCCGCCTGATGCCCAAAGAAACCCACGGGATGCTGCGCCGCTTCGCGCCCCTCTGCGGAGCCATCTCCATCGCCGTATTCCTCGGACTAGGCGAACACGCCGACATTTTAGGCCACGCGTACGGCTTTATCGCGGGCATGCTCTGCGGGCTCATCCCCAAGAAAAAGATGTTGCGCTGGGGAACGCCAACGGCCCCCAAGGACATCGTCTGGATTATCGCCTACTTCGCGATTTTCATCATGGGATGGAAACTGGCGCTCGCCTAGAAACAAAAAAGACCCGCTCTAGGCGGGCCTCTCTAAATACTCAGAAAAATTACAGGGCAGCGACGAACTTCTTGGCCTTGTCGGCGTACTGCTGGTTATCACCGTAGACTTCGATGATGCGTTCGGCAGTGTTCTTAGCCTTGTCGTTAGCACCGAGCTGCTGGTAAACGAGGGTGAGCTTCCACATGGCGTCGGCCACCATCGGGACTTCGTCCTGCGGTTCTTCCTTCTGGTAGCGGTCTTCCTTGTCGCCCGTACGCTTGCCGAATTCGGAGATGTACTTCTCGAGGAGACCGGCAGCGGCGGAATAGTCAGCCTTTTCGATCTTCACGGAGGCAAGACCGTGCATGGCGGCCGAGCGGACCAGCGCCACAGAACCGGCGTTGTCCAGGGACTTCTGGAACAGGACCGCGGCCCCGTCGAAATCACCAGCTTCAAACTTGATATTTCCAGCAAAGAGGGCGGCCTTGGCGAGGGCGAGGCCTTCGAGCTTGCCGGACTGGATCTTGGATTCAAATTCAGCGAGAGCGCTATCCTTTTCGTTGGCATAGACGTAGGTCATGCCGACACCGAGGAGTTCGGCCTGTTCCGCGGCAGCGGCCTTGCGGGAATCGCGGACCTGGATAACACCAGCGACAATCACCAAGACAACAGCCAGGGCAACGAGCACCTTGGTCCCGTGTTGAACAAAAAACTGCTTAATTTCAGAGTTATTCTGATTAGATTCGTTAGCCATTTTCGACTTCCATTTTGAATTTTGTGACACAATCATAGAAAATTTAAAAGACTTTGCCAACCGAGGGGGGCTTTATCTTGACAAAAAAACGCCCTATTGCTATCTTTTGCCCCGCTATGCCACTCTAGCTCAGCTGGTAGAGCAGCTGATTCGTAATCAGCAGGTCGGCAGTTCAAATCTGCTGGGTGGCTCGAAAAAGACTCTCCAAGAACGGGGAGTCTTTTTTTATGCGGTTTTTCGGGGCGCTGGCACTCTTGCGAACTCTTGCCGAATTAACTAAATTTGGCACCCTATGAATCCTAACGGCGCCATTATTGTCCAGAGTAATATGGAAATCATGGTGGAGGTCGATGCCCCCACCTACGAAGCAGCTCGCGATGCAATCGCTCCTTTTACCGAACTCGTAAAAAGCCCAGAACACCTGCACACCTACAAGATCAGCCCCCTCAGCCTGTGGAACGCCGCGGCAACCGGGCTACGTGCACCGGAAGTTCTCGAGCGCCTTGAAAGCCAGAGCCGCTACCCCATCCCGCAGACGGTCATTACGGAAATCGAAGACTACATGGCCCGCTACGGGCTGCTGCGCCTCAGGAAAGACGGCGACCGCCTGATCGTGGAATCCGACGACAAGTTCATGTTCACCGAAATCTGCAAGCTCAAGGAAGTGGAACCGTACGTTCTCAACTTCATTGACGACCTGCATGCCGAAGTGGACCCCGAACGCCGCGGCCACCTCAAGATGGCCCTCACCAACGCCGGATTCCCGGTCGAGGACCTGGCAGGCTACATCGTGGGCGACCCGCTGCCTATCCACCTGCGCGAAACGACGCTCAGCGGCAAGAAGTTCGAACTCCGCGACTACCAGAAGGAAGCGGCACAGGTATTCTATGCGAGCGGTTCCGAAAAGGGCGGTTCGGGCGTAATCGTGCTCCCCTGCGGTTCGGGCAAGACGGTCATTGGACTTGCCACGATGGCGCTAGTGCAGACGAAGACGCTCATCTTGACGCCGAACATTTCTGCCAGCCGCCAATGGATTCGTGAAATTTGCGACAAGACGGACCTCACCATCGACCAGGTGAAGGAATATTCCGGCGAAGTCAAGGAAATCGGCCCGGTGACGGTCGCGACCTACCAGATCTTGACCCAGCGCAAGCGCGCGAAGCAGGCGGAAAACGAAAAGCCCGAAACCGAGCTCGACGATTTCAGCGACGAAGAAGTCAAGAAGGAACTCGCCAACTTCCCGCTGTTCAGCCAGCAGAAGTGGGGCCTGATGATCTACGACGAAGTCCACCTGTTGCCCGCACCGGTGTTCCGCCTGAGTACCGAAATGCAGGCCACGCGTCGCCTCGGCCTTACCGCTACGCTCGTGCGCGAAGACCACAAGGAAACCGAAGTCTTCAGCCTTATCGGCCCCAAGAAGTACGACATCCCGTGGCGCATTCTGGAAGCGCAGGGCTGGATTGCCACTGCCGACTGTAACGAGATCCGCATCCCGATGGAAGCGGAACTCAAGATGAAGTATGCGCTCGCCCCGGTACGCGAAAAGATTACGCTCGCCTCCACGAACCCAGAAAAGACGGACATCGTGGAACGCCTGCTCAAGTACTTCGACAAGCCCGATGACCGCGTGCTGATTATCGGCCAGTACATCGACCAGCTCGAAGCGCTCTCCAAGGAACTGCAGATTCCGCTTATCACGGGCAAGACTCCGAACAAGGACCGCGAAAAGCTGTACGCCGCCTTCCGTAG
>CACXKY010000051.1 GCA_902768325.1 Fibrobacter succinogenes | reverse complement strand
GTCGAGGCCCTTCAGCAAGCGGTCGCCATACAGCGGGATGCGCATGAGCCACTGCTTGAGGTTACGGCGTTCGACTTCCTTGGTGCCGCACTTTTCGTGAGAACCATCGTTCAAGACTTCTTCGTTGGCGCACACAATCTTGCAGTGCTTGCACCACCACACCTGAGCGTCGGCGTAGTAAGCGAGGCGCTTAGAATCCTTGTACTTGCGGACTTCGGCAACACCCTTGGCTTCCACGTCGGCAGGAATCGGGAGTTCTTCGTTCTTCGATGGGGCGGCCCTTCTGCTGGTCTTCATCGAACCAGGTGCCGTAAAGGCGCTTGAAAATCCACTGCGTCCACTTGTAATACTTCGGGTCGGTGGTGTTGACTTCCTTGTTCCAATCGTAGCTTAAGCCAAGGCGCTTGATCTGGCGGCGGAAATTGTCGCAGTTCTTCTTAGTCGTGATGGCCGGATGCGTACCGGTCTGAATAGCGTACTGTTCAGCGGGGAGGCCGAAAGCGTCCCAGCCCATCGGGTGGAGCACGTTGAAACCGCGGCTGCGCTTGTAGCGGCAGATGATGTCGGTGGCGGTGTAACCTTCCGGGTGGCCCACATGGAGGCCCGCGCCGCTCGGGTACGGGAACATGTCCAGGCAGTAATACTTGGGTTTGGACTTATCGGTGCCCGTCTTGAAAGTCTGATGTTCTTCCCAGTAGGCTTGCCACTTGGTTTCGATCTCTTGCGGATTGTACTTTGCCATAGTTCTATCCTTTTATTTTTTTCGGGCTAAAATATAGAACTTTTGCGTAAGGCGAGTGAAGCGGAATTGCTTGCAATTCCATTTCCGAGCCGAGCAAAAGACGCTCGAAGAGCGTCAAAGCCCGGGAGAGCGGCTTGCAATCCCGGGGAAACTCAATCAGGAAAAAGTGAATTATTCGCCCTCTTCAGGGCAATCCGTAGATTCCCAAGTGCCTTCATCGGTATACTTGTAGCACAACCAGGTATCATCACCGAACTGGATTCCGCGAGAATAAACATTTTTCTGGCAAACATCCCCCACAGTCACCCCAGTGGTATCACAGGCTACCCATGCAGGACTTTTAACCCAATTCCCTTGCTCACACCTGTAGAAATCTCGTCCGGTTCCGCCCTTGGGATTGCCGCTTCCAGTCGACAAACTATCGACAACGCCTTCGTTTCCAGCATTACATTTCTTGAACAAGAACTTTTTAATTTCTTCTGATGGAGGCCCCATGTCCATATCCGAAAAATGTTCCGCCCCGTCAGGAATAGCGGAAACATAGGACCATTTGTTATCTTGGCACCTATAAGTACAGCCTCTTCCAACAGACCGGAAATAACCACTCATACTGTAGTATACACCATCTATTTGCAATGAATCGCTACATTCATAAGGATAAGCAGAAGAAATCACAGAGTCGCAAGATGCGGAATCCGGTTCGAAGGACGAAGAAGACTTAAACAATTCGTAATAAGCGCTTAAAGCATCGTTGTTTGACGATTCTGGAATTGCCGACGACACCGGAGTTACCGAAGACTCCGGGATTGCCGAAGATTCCGGCATAGAAGCCGAAGACCCCGGAACAGCCCCCGATGATTTCGGAACAGATTCCGACGATTCCGGCACTTCGTCATCGCTTGCAGACGAGGAATCGTCGCAGGCGACAAGTGCCACAGAAGCGGCAAAAGCGATAATCACGAAACTACTTTTTCTCATACCGACCCCAAAGGATTTACATCAAAACAATCTACTCGGCCGCAGCGCCACAATCAGGAACTTCAAAATATTCCGACCGGCGCCATCCGTTTTCCTGAGTGTACTCATACAGGGAACTAACATTCCAAGGATTTTGCTCCACTATCTCCGCAGGCGACGTATAACAGCACTGAAGATTTTGCGCCACCTTCGGTGCGCCACAGTAAGCATACACAGGAACGTCATACGCATACAAAGTCTCCCATGTTTTATCATGGCAGAGCGCATAACACGTGCGCGATGATTTCAATGACGTCAAGGAAGAATCTATTTCAAACTCATTGCTATACGCACATTCCCTATCCGGGAACGAACAAGTATCTTTTGGATCCAGGCTCGGGTTCGCATATTCCCAAACCCCGTTGCCCGCATAAATGAAGACAACCTCCACAATCTCTCCCCCGTGTCCATAGGAAAAAAAGCCTTTTTCATCGGAAACCTTTTTGCATGTATCCCCCACGGTGACCCCTGCAGTATCGCAGGCAACCCAAGGTTCGACTTCTTTCCAGCTACCCTGCTCGCACTTATAATACGTGTAGCTATAACCGTATTTAGGGTTACCCCGTTGTCCGATTTCAACCGAACCATCGTTCTCGGAAGTACACTTCGCACCTGGCAAGGAAGGATCTTTCCACTCAACGGGGCCTTGCGAAGAAACGGATGACTCCGGCGCAGACTCCGACGATCCCGGAGACGTCGACGAAGAAGACGTCTGCATTTCATCGTTACTTGCCGACGAGGAATCATCGCAAGCGACAAGAGACATCGTTGCGGCAAAAGCGACTGCCGCGACAGCAGAAATGCGATTATAACTTTTCATAAGACAATTCTCTTTGTAAAAAGCTCAAACTGAAGACGAATTACTTTTTCTCGTAGCGGTTCCAAAGATATTCTACAAGCTTAATCTCTCCGGAAACGCATTGGTAGACCCTTTCGGGCTCATCGAATCCCTCAAAAATTCTGCGTTTCATTCCTTCCGTTTCTGCACAGCACCATGTAGATCCTCCACAAGGCAAACTGTCTAGATCGATTTCGTCTTCACGCGTTTCATCAGGCGTTTCTGCTGTCCAAGAACCATCTTCGCGATAACGATAGTGATTGGGAGAGAAACAGTAATCATAAGTATCAACCGTTGCGCTCGGCGATTCTAAAAAAATGTCATAATTGCAATATTCAAGCAGCCCATTCGCGCGGTCTCCAACCTTGGCGTCTTTGGGTAAATCCAGCACATCGTATTCCTCGTCTGTTAGACCTTCCTTTCGGGGGTCCGTGTACTGACGCGGCACAAGGCTTGCTGGTCGCCATTCCGAACCAACACAGTAGTAATATTTGCCTCCCTTTTGGGCATATGTCCAGTAGTCAGTCGCCGTACAAAAACCTAATTCGGGGTCAAAAACTGCATCAACCCATTTTGCATAATTCTCGGAAATGCTATCATACCGGAAATAGTATCTTTCATCATAAATTTCAAGGGAACATGTGTCTCCAAAGGTTTCTTTTCCTGTAGAGCAATAGTATTCTGCATAATCTATTTCAATCCATTTTGATCCTGAACATCTGAAGAACTCCGTACTATTGGTAGAAGTAAGTTTTTCCTTGGTCCCCTTGTTTTCTTCGTTACATTCTTTTTCTGGCTCCGTAGGGCAATCGACCTCGTTCCAGGTTCCATTGCCAGCATACTTGTAGCATTCCGGCCTCTCGTAACCGCTTCCCGCGAATCCGGGAATATGAGTTGGCACTTGGCAAAGTTCCCCTTCGCTTACCCCAGCGGTGTCACAGGCAACCCAAGCGTCTCTTTTTTTCCAGTTTCCTTGTTCACACCTGTAGTAGATATAGTCATACCCGTATTTAGGCGTCCCGGCTGTTGTCGATGTTTGGACAAGGCCTTCGCTTTCGGCGTTGCATTTTTTTAAAAGCAGTGTGCTAGCAGATTCTGATTGATTGACAAGGCGGTCATAATCCGAAACAATCGTCGCAGTGCCAGGGATATCCTTGGCGGGAACGAAGGACCACTTGTTATTTTGGCACTTGTAAGTACAACCAGCAGCCTCTTGCCGCAAATAACCGGATTCTTTGTAGTATATTCCGTCAGTTCCCAATGAATCGCCACAGGTATATGGCACTTCTAAGCGAGTCACGGAATCGCAATAAGCAGAATCTAGTTGTTTTTCATTAAGAACGGTTTCTGACGCGTGCTCTTGTCCTAAAGCATAATCAGCCCCTATTGGCTCTAGCGCTCCTTCGCTGTTTGTGGACGAGGAATCACTACAAGCGGTGATGGTGAAAGACAGGCCTGCGGCAAAGGCGGCTGCCGCGATAGCAGAAATGTGACGAAGCCTATTCATAAGACAATTCTCTTTGTAAAAAGTTCAAACTGAAGACGAATTACTTTTTCTCGTAACGATTCCAAAGATATTCTACAAGCTTAATCTCTTCGGAAACACACTGGTAGATTACTTCGGGTTCATCGAAACTCACAAACACTCTGCGCTTCATTCCTTCCGTTTCCGCACAGCACCATGTAGAACCCCCACAGGGCAAACTGTCTAGATCGATTTCGTCTTCATTCAATTCATCAAGCGTTTCTGCTGTCCAGGAACCATCTCCACGATAGCGATAGTGATTGGGAGAGAAACAGTAATCATAAGCAGTTGCGCCCGGTAAGTCTAATAATCTGCCATAATCGCAATATTCAATCAGCCCATTCGCGCGATCGCCCACCTTGGCGTCTTTGGGCAAATCCAGCACATCATATTCCTCGTCGGTCAGTCCCTCTTTGCGCGGGTCCGTCTCTTGACGCGGAACAAGATTTGTCGCCACCCACGCCGTGCCGGAACAGTAATAATATTCATCCCCTTTTTTGGCATAGGCCCTTGCCCAGTAATTAGCATCGTTCTCCGTGCAAAAACCCAATTCGGGATCAAACGCCGCTTCAACCCATCTACTATCAGCTTCGGGAATGCTATCATACCGGAAATATTTCTTTTCACCATCCCTTTCAAAGGAACATGTATCCCCGACAGATTCGTTTCCTGTAGAACAATTGTACTCTCCTACACTTAATTCAACCCACTTACTGCCCTCCGAGCACATATAGAAAACCGTGTCATTGGCGAAAGCAACTTTTTCCTTGGCGCCCTTGTTTTCCGCATTGCATTCTTTTTCTGGCTCCGTAGGACAATCAACCCCGTTCCAGGTTCCTTTGCCGGCATACTTGTAACAATTCCAGCTGCCACCATAGCCCATCATTCCGGGAGAACGAGTCTGCACGCGACAAAGTTCCCCTTCGGTCACCCCTGCCGTGTCACATTCAACCCATGCCAATCTTTCAACCCACTTTCCTTGTTCACACCTGTAGAAGACGTATCCTTGCCCGAATCTTGGCGAGCCCGTTACTCTCACATGGACAAGGCCTTCGCTGTCGGCGTTGCATTCCGGGAATTGACATTCCGGATGCTGCAATTTAGAAGCAGGCGTCAGACACATCGGCTCTTCACAATCCTGATTATACTCCCATTTGGTTCCTACGCATTCAAATCGATACTCCTTTCCATCGGCCCCTGTAATAGAGTTACAACTACCTTCAGGATGAAAATCCTCGCCACATGGGGAGAGAATTGGATAAAACGCGACAACGTCGTCGGGCAGGCCTTCCATCCCCGCAGGCACGCTTCCAGAAGATGCCGGAGACTCCTCACCACTTGATGATGAAGGGTCGTTATTGACGTCCTTGCTTCCAGACGAGCCAAGAGCGGCGCCGCTGTCAGAAGAGTCCTCGTCACTCGCCGACGAAGAATCCTCGCAGGCGATAAGTGAAAAAGACAGGCCTGCGGCAAAAGCGATTGCCGAAATTCCGGAAATTTGGCTCATTATTTTCATAGGTTGCCCCCTACCATTTAATATAACAATCTTGTTTGTAAAGGAGTAATAATCCCGTTTTTGTAAGAAAAATGCAATTGCCAAGGGCGCAAATGCCGTTTTTTGCCGAAAAACAAGAAAAAAAGGCGGTTTGGAAAGTTTCCCTATCCGTTTTGGCCCTGCTTTTGTTATAATTAAGGTATATGGAACGCTCCAAAATCATTTCTTTTTTGTCCGTCTTGACTTTTTCCGTATCCTGCGCGTACGCCCAGAATACGTACGAAGCTGATACCGATTCTGCATGGATTGCTTCCCAGAACGGGGGAAGTACGGAACTGAGTAACGGGAGCGACGAACCCAATGCCGCGTGCATCGGCGACGGCTGTGACGGGACCGAGACCTTCCCGGCAGAGCAGGCTGCTGCAGCCCCGGGGGACAGTACCGCCCAGGCAGATTCCGCCAAGGTCGCCAAGGCCGATTCCAGCGAATATGAAGATTGCACGCCCGCCGACTCCCTGCTCAAGGAATGCAAGGAAGACGACGATACGTATGACCGTTACCTCAACGAGAATGCCGAAATGTACCGCGCCCGCAAGGAAGGGTTCTCCAGGAAGATTTCCCTCGGATTCCGCGCTGCCGGCGGCATGAACATGGTTTTCGGCAAGAAGTCCGGCGGGTGGGAATTAGGCTACGAAGGCAGTGCCGGCATGTTTGCCAAGATGCCCTTCTTCTCGCGCCTGCTTACGCTCTACCCCGAACTGGACTTCGACTACCGCGTTTTCAATTTCAAGTCGGAATCGGATTACAGCGAGGACGAAGCGGTTATTACCCAGATGCTCTTCGAGATTCCGGTCCTGTTCCTTTTCGCTCCCGACAACGAAGGATTTTTCGTCGGAATCGGTCCGGACATCGGACTCAAGCTCTCCAGCAAGTCCAAGTACAAGCAGGAAGTCGATACCGGCAAGAAAATCGAAAAGGACAAGCGCAAGAATACGCTCCCGACAACTGGAGTCCTGATTGGCGGCGCCTTTGATATCGGTTATGCCTTCACGTCCCACTTCTCTGTCGACATCCGCGTTGTTCAATATTTGACCAACTTGGTGAACGAGAAAGCGGTCGCCGAGACGGCGATTATGGGCTCCAAGCTATACACTTTCCACACAACCTTGGGCATTTCGTTCGCGCTCTAGTGGGATTTAGCCTTTTTTGGGCGATTTAGGCCGTTTTTAAGTAAACATTTTTTTCTACACCTTTTTTACACGGGGATATATTTTTAGGAGTGCAAATTATGCACTTCATTTATTATAATTGAAAAAGTATGAAATCGAGAGCATTCAGCATCCTATCTACCGTGATTTTCGCGCTAGCGCTTTCTGCGCATGCCGACGAATTTGACGACTTTGACAAAGACGACAAAGCCGTAAGTGCTTCTGAATCTTCTAGCGATTACACCGGATCTACAGACGATGAATTCGCGAACGACGAAGAGTACGCTGCCGCTTATGCCCGTTACAAGAACGAGCAGACTTCCAAGGCGGAAATCAACCGTCTGCGTACGGAAGGTTTCGCCCGCGTTATCCAGTTGGGCGTACGCCTGCAGGGCGGTATGAATACCTTCTTCGGCAGGAGAGCGGAAGATTGGGGATTCGGTTTCCTCGCCGGTGGTGGTATCATGGTCAAGATGCCCCTCGGAGTCAAGAACTTGAGCATTGTCCCGGAACTGGACTTCAACTACCGTCATTATTCGTTTGAGACGGACACCGACTTCGGTTCCGACGACGCTACGATCAACATGATGGTTTTCGAAATCCCGTTGATTGTGCGCTATACCTTTGAAGACATGGGTATCTATACGGGCCTCGGTTTGAATCTCAGCCTCAAGCTGACCGGTTCTTCCGAATACAACCAGCATTTCGACGGCAGCTCCACGGTGACGGACAACAACGCCCTCGTGACGTCTAGCGTTGAAGTGGGCGGCGTGTTCGACCTCGGCTTTATGCTTACCCGTTACCTCCATGCGGACATCCGCGTGGTCCAGAGCTTTACGAACATCCTGAACAAGGCCCTCGTTCCCGAAGGCCGTTTCCAGAAGGCTAACCTGCTTTCGTTCTACACGATGGCAGGCGTCACCTACCTGTTCTAGGCTAAATCCGACTTTAAAAAAAGAGCCCCTCCTCATGGAGGGGTTTTGCTTATACCGAAAACACGCCGCGGGAATTATTCTGCGCGCTTGAGCACCTTGCGGCGGAGGTTCGGGATTTCCTTGGCGATGAGGAGCTTTTCCACCTTGAAGAAGCTTTCGTGCGGGCGGATGGCTTCCTTGTACAGCACGTCAGCAAGTTCCGGTTCGTTTGCGAGGAATGCGATGAGGATGGCGTTCCTGAGGAAGAATTCGTCCATGTCCTTGACTTCGTACTTCTCGTAGAAGTCGGCAACGAGCTTGGCTGCGACAGCGTAATTCTTGGTACGGGCGACTTCGAGGATGTTGAACTCGTCGACGAACGAGGCCGGGAACATTCCCGCGTTCACGAGGTCGCGGACCTTCATGTACACGGAATTCGTGTCGCGGGCTTCCATCGGCACGCCGCGGACCCACTCGATGTATTCTTCGCGGAACTTTTTCCATTCGGCAGAACGTTCTACGACCGGGGTATCCACCTTCGCGAGGTAGGCCTCGATGCCGAGTTTGCGGTAGGAATCCCCAGCCATCGCTTCCATCATGGCCTTGACCTTGGCGGGGCGGCGCAGGGCGTAGTCGGCGGAATCCAGGTATTCCGGCCAGCAGATTTCACAGGAGTCGAACACCTGGACGATATGCGCCTCCGAATGGACGAAGCGGGCTTCTTCGGCCTTGTTGTCGACCATCGGCGTAAAGATGCTGTTCGGGTCGATGTTCTTCATCATGTTGCGGACCATCTTCGAGGTGAACAGGAAGTTCCTTTCGCCGAAGAATTCGGGGTCGCGGTGGATGCGTTCGAATTCCTTCACGAGCGCCGGGTCCGTACTGAATCGTCCGATGGACTTCTGGATGACGGGCTGGTCGCTTGCGATAATGATGATGTCCGGTTCCTCGGGGGCCTTGTACAGGCTCACGTACGGGAACGTCACGTCGAGCGCCTTCAAGATGTTCAGGAAAAGCTGGTCGTTGAATTCGTACGTCTGGATCCACTGCACCCAGAGTCCGCCCGGCTTCATGTACCGGCGCATCTTGGCGTAAAATTCATGGCTGAAGAGGCTCGCCACGCCGCTCACCCAGGGGTTAGAGGGCACGCTTATGAGCAAGTCGTACTGGCGGCGGTTGGTGAGGAAGAACGTCTGGGCGTCGTCGATGTAGATGTGGATGCGCGGGTCATCGTAACCGCGGGCGTTCCACGGGTAGAATCCCTTCGCGAGGTTCATCATCTCGTCTTCGATTTCCACGCAGTCGAAATCGCGGAGCAGCGGGTCGGAGAGCAGGTAGTGCGCGCCCATGCCGCTACCGAAGCCCACCATGCCGGCATCGTAGGGTTTCGAGAGCACGGCCATCGGCATGAAGGCCGTCGCCGCCTGGGTCAGTTCGTCACCTTCGATGGGGTGGTTGCGGTCCTTGCTCATGCTCGCGTCGGCCTTGCCGTTCGTCTTGATGTACCAGTGCACGTCGGATTCGTGGAAACTGATGGTGGCCGTCTTGCCGTCACGGACGATAATCTTTTCGTCGGGGTGGAGGTTCTTGTAGGCGCGGAACGCTCCAGAAGTGATGAGCGACGGGTCGAAGTTCATGAACAGCGCGGGGAGTACCATCACGCCGCCGATGACGTAGAACATCACGTTATAGCGGAAGCGCTTGCGGTAGAGGAACAGCAAGATAAAGCCGATCGCGAAATCGAGGTAGGCTGCAAATACCAGCGAGCCCTTGAGCTGCAGGTACGGGAGCAGCAACAGGCCGCCACCCGCTGAACCCAGGATGGAACCGAGCGTGTTCCAGCCGTACACCTTGCCGATGGGGGCTTCGCTCTTGAAGGCGCGCGTAAGGATAAGCGTAATGAGCGGGAGCGTCATACCGGCGAAGAAACTCGTCGGCACCATCCACAGCACCGACAGCGCGTATTTGAAGAAGCTCCAGCAGATGTAGCCGTCCGTCGTCGCGTTGAAAATCTGGTTCGACTCGTTCATCATGCCCCAGAAGGGCTCGTGGAAGTAGAGCGTGCACAGGGCGAAGAACGCCATGAAAATCTGCGCAAGCGAAAGCACGACGAGGGAGTCCTTCTTGAGGAGCTTGCCGCTTACGGCGCTACCGATGGAAAGTCCGAGAATAAAGGCGGAGAGCATCTGGTCGAAGCTGTGGCTCGAAGAACCCATCAACAGCGAAAGCAGGCGGATCCAGACGACTTCGTAAATGAACGAGGTGAGGCCCGTGATGGCGGCAATCCAGAGCCAGGTGCTCTTGGGCGGCATCGGGAGCTTGTGTTCGGCCACGTAGTCGGTTTCGGTGTTTCCGGATTCCTGCGAGGCATCCGCAGAATCTTCTTCCTTGGTCGGGGAAGTCATGAACCCGATAACGCCGAAGATGGTCGCGAGCAGGAAGTTGATAGAGGCGGCCACGCAAAGCGTCGCATGGTTACCGAATACGGGGATGAGCGTATAGCTCGTGACCAAGATGCCGATTGCCGAACCGAGACTGTTCGTGAAGTAGAGCATCGGGAGCGAAACTTCGGCGCCGCTTTTGCGCATGAGCCCTGCCGCAATGAATGGGAACGTCATGCCCACCGCAATCGCGATGGGGAGCGTCGAACCGGTCGCAAGCACAATCTTTGCAATCTCGGCGCCTGTAAAGCCGAGCCCGGCCACCCAGTCGCTATCGAAGAAGAACCCGGTGAGCAGGTTGTACAGCGGGTGGTAAATGAGCCCGCCGATACCGATGGCGAGTTCTACCGCGGCATAGCCCAATAGGGGGCGGCGGACTTTTTCGACCATCTTGCCTGCGACAAAGCTGCCGATGGCAAGGCCGCCCATGTAGATGCAGAGCGTAAGCACCTGCCCGTAGCTGGCGTGGCCTAAAAAGAGTTTGAGGTAACGTGCCCAGGAGCCTTCGTAAATGAGGCCCGCGAACCCGGAAAGGGCGAAAAGGAAATAAACGAGGATGTTCATAAAGAAGTAATATAGTAAACTAGGTGCCGGCAGCTAATCCTTATCTTTTTCTTACGCTAATATTCCGTATACCTCTTTTGGCTGATTTGGAACAAATTAATGGTCCCTGTACCATTGAGTCGCGGGGGCCAAAAAGCTATATTTGCCGCCGTCAAGTCAGGAAAACATCTATGAACGAGTCCATCCACGTCACGGTCAGCGGCAGTCCCTGGGGGCTGTACGGTGCTTTCGTATTGGGTGCGCTCGTGACCTTCTGCGCCATTTGGGGTTACACCTACCTCAAGAGCCGTGGCCAAAAGAAAGACGAACTGGAAGTGCTGCTGGGCGACATTTGGGAAAAATTCCTCGACGCCGACCACTACGCGGCCGAAATCCTGCACGCCCGTATGGTACTTGACAATGCCGAATACTATGTGAACGAGTTTGCGAAAAAGCTGGGCTGTATCGAATTCATTATCGAATCCAAGAGCGGGCTTTTGGGCGGGACCATCTACGCCACGGCCCGCACGGTGAAAGACCTGATGTTTGAATACCAGACGAACGCCATGAAGTCCACGTTCTACAAGGGCATTGCCATCAGGAACCAGCTGGCGCTGAACACGTACTATTCCCGCAAGTCGCTGGAATCGGCGAACCAGTGCGCTGACCTGCGCGCTGCCTGGCTCACCAAGCTCAACGTGCTCGACTTCGAGATGAAGCGGGCAGTCGCCTAGCCGCCGCACTCCCGCCTACTGGTTCTTGACGCAGCGGACGGAGAACCATGTCTTGTGAGTTTTGAATCCCCTGACGAGAGACTCGTCATCTTTTGCCCTGATGAGTAGGTACGTCTGCGTGTTGCTTTCGTCGTGGAGCCATGTGAAGGAGTATGCCCCGATATCTCTGAATCCGGTGGCGTCTACGAGGTCCCCTCCACCGATGAAGGAAAGCCCGAGGGAATCCTTGGCGTTAGTGACGGTGAGCGTGTCGTTCCCCCAGCCCTTGAGGGCTTCCAGTGCCGCCGCCTTGCCGTTGGTGATGACGGTAAGCCTCTGGCCTTCCGATCGCAGCGGGATATGCCACCCGTCGGGGCAGATTCCCTGCACGGTGTCTTTGCCGAGGTTGCAGTAGGCGGTGTAAGTGCACTTGCTGTCTTGCACCGCGGCTTCGCGGTCGTACAGGCGCCCGTAAATGTTGCAGAAACGGTCATCCATGTTGAAACAGTACGAAGAGCCTATTGTGGTACCGGCGTAGTCGAGGTTTTCGGCCATCCATGTTTTCCCGTCGACATCGATGGTCCTGTATGTTTTGCCATCGCGAGGGTCTGTCATGGTGCCGTAGTTTATGTTGGGGTTGAACTGAGCTCCCTTCGTGGGGATGCTGTAGGTTGCGGTGTAATTCAGCTTGGTACGGTTGCTGCCGCTCGAAGACGATACCTTGGAACTGCTGGAGTAGCTGCTCGAAGATACCTTGCTTGAACTGCTGGAAGACTTTATGATAGAAGAACTTGAAAGCGGAACGTCCTTGACACAACGTAGGGGGATGTACACTTCCCGGGAGGGGAAGCTCTTGATAGCGACAGAGTTATCGTCCCCCTTGATGAGTATGTAGTGCTGGGGCGCTGCAGCGTGATAGACCCAGGCGTATGTTTTCTCACCGAGGCCGTCGAAGGATTCGTCCCAAAGTCCGGTGCCGGCGAACGCAATCCCGTAGGTGTCCGTGCCCTGGGGAAGAGTCTTGGCCCAGCCCTTGGCAGACCTAAGTACGGTGGCGTTCCCTGCGAGGTCCACGAGTGCCTGCGCTTCTGCGAGTGTAGGAACGTGCCAGCCCGAGGGGCATGCTCCCTGGACGTTTCCGTTGCCCATGGCGCAGCTGTTGCCGAAGGCGCACTTCTGGTCGTTCAGGGCGGCGGCGCGGTTGTACAGGCGTCCCATCACGTCGCAGTTCTTTTCGTCGTTGGCGTAGCAGCGGGTGTTGCCCTTGAGCAAGGGGTTGTACGATTCGTCGCTAAAGTTCAGATTCTCGGCCATCCAGGTGCGCCCGGCGACAACGACGGCCCTGTAGCGTTTACCGTCGCGCGAATCGGTCAGAACGCTGTAGCCGACAGTCCTGTTGAGCAGGTCGTCGCGCGAGTCGGGGATAATCCCGTTCGATGCGCTGGAAGACGAGGGCGTCGTAATCATACCGGAAGAATATGTGGCGGTTGAAGACGTTGTGCCAAAAGAACTTGTCGGGTTAGAGCCCGAAGAGTTGGTAGAGGCCGCCATGGACGATGTCGCGGTTCCTGTGGCATTCGAGGAATTTCCGCCGCTTTCTTTGCCCGACGAGAGAACGTCGTTAGTGGATCCGTGGCTCGAGGAATATCTGGTCTGCGCACCGCTGCCGGAAGATTCGGTATCGTCACTGTCGCTGGAAAGTTCCAGCGCTTCGGGATCGTCGACGTCCCACTCCTGAAAGAAACTTTCTTCGTCGGTGCCGCATGCGACCAGGGCGATTGCGGCGATACCGAGTATTGCAAATCTCATTGTAGGGGCTCCTTGTGCTTAGTCCTTGATGCAACGGACTGGGCACATGAGTTCTTTGTTGTTGAATGTCAGGAAATCCACTTCGTTCCTTCCGGCCTGTACAACAATGTATGACTGGGTCGTACCTTGGTCGTAGTGCCACATGTACTCATGAGTCCCAAAATGGGAGAACACTTCCGAGTCGGTGTAGTTCGACAGGCCTACGAAAGAGAGCCCGTAATCGTTTGTTCCCGGTGTGATGCTTGCGGCCCATCCACTTTCAGACATTATCGTGCGGGCTACGTTGCCCGTGTAAGACAGCATGGTCTGTACCTCTGCTGTTGTCGGGATGTGCCAGCCGGACGGGCAAATTCCACGGATGGGGGTGCTTAGTGAGCAATAGGATCCGTAGGCGCAATCTGGCGCGTCAAAAGCAGCGTCGCGGGTGTACAAGCGCCCGTAGAGATCGCACATCTCTTCGTCTTCGTTAACGCAGAGCGTGGCGCCTTCGCGGACCCTGTCGAAGTTCAAGTTCTCGGCCATCCAGACTTGGTCGCCGACCCTGACGGTTCTGTACGACTTTCCGTCGCGCGAGTCGTTAAGGGTCCCGTAATTGATATCGGGATTGAATTGTTCACCCTTGTAACGCAGCATGGAGCTTTTGCTAGTATAGCTTGAAATGCTGGAAGACGACCTGCTGTTAGAGTAGTTGGTGCTGGAGTAATAGCTGCTTGAGGACTGACGGAATTTTTTTCCTTCGGCGGTAAGGGTGTCGTCGTCACTCTCCCACAGGTAAGCCCATTGGTTGTCGTCGTAGACGCAAGTGTAGCGCTTGTTCTTACCGACGACGACTTCTCGGCCTTCCCTTGAACTGTTACAGGGGCGGTCCTTGAACTGTAAGTAAAGGCTGCTGGATTCTTCCTTGCTCCCGGATGCGGGGCTGAAGCTCTCGTCGTCGCTGCAAGCGACCAGTAAAATAGATGCCAATGCAAAAAAGGCAAGTTTCATATGTTCCTCCTATGGAAGCCAAAGATAGAAAAAAACGGTCGGACCCCTTTTAGAGGAAGGGTCTTTTTTACTATCTTTGAATTTGCGAATGGTTCGCAAATTTGAAAAAGGGTATACGTTGACGAAAATTTTAAGGGCCATGGTCGTTGTGCTGTTGGCTGCAGGGCTTTTGGGCATCGCGCAGCACCACCACGACGATTTCGGGGAGCACGACGACTGCCCGGTATGCGCTTTGGTGCAGGGCGGCTTCGATATTTGCGACGATACCCCCCAGGTGTCCGTCTTCTGGGTAATCCTCTTTGCGCTGGTGGGCGAGGGGTGTTCCCGCCTGGCGGGCACGCATTTTCGTTTTTACAGGCCGCGCGGGCCGCCGTTTTTGGCCTAGCCTTCTAAAACTTTAACCGTGACAACCAACTTTTTGCCTTGCGCTTGACGCCGGGTGTTTTTGCTGCGTTATCCGCTTGCTCGGTAGGCTCTCTCCGCCTGCGGATAGGGTTGTTGCCTGTAAAAACAATGCCGTCAGTTGACGGCGAATCATAAAGAGAAAAAATGAAAACGATTAAGCTTATTTCGCTTGCCCTTTTGGGCATGGTCCTTTGCGCCTTCTTTGCCGCTTGTAGCGACGACAACAGCGCTTCTACCGAACAGCACGAACATTTCGAGGTGGAGGGCTGGAACCTCTACTGGACCGACTGGGATTTGGCCTACAGCGTGTACCGCGGCAAGGTTGATTCCAAGCATAACGAACTCCACGTGAACGCGAACTGCATGAGCGAACATATCCATGTGAAGTTCCTCGACGAAAACAAGAAAGAGGTGGCTGGCCCCTCGGACGACGAACATTCCCTCGGCGACTGGGACGCCAATCCCAAGAAGCTGCCGCACGGTCTGAAAGGACTGGGCGACAAGCTCGCCGCCATGGGTATGAAGTTCGGCATATGGGTTGAGCCGGAGATGTTCAACCGGCACAGCAAGCTCTTTGAACAGCATCCCGAATGGTCGATCGCCATTCCCGGCGCGCATCAGTCGGAAGGACGCAAACAGCGCATTCTCGACCTTGCCAACCCGGAAGTTGTCAAATTCGTCATAGAAAAAATGACGCAGGTGTTCGCCTCCGCCAAGATAGATTACGTCAAGTGGGACATGAACCGCATATTCTCCGATGTATATTCCCCCTATCTTCCGCCCGAACAGGAAGGCGAAACGGCGCATCGCTACATCTGCGGCCTGTATAAGATCATGGACGAACTGACGCACCGCTTCCCTGATATTCTCTTTGAAGGCTGCGCCTCGGGCGGCAACCGCTTTGATCTGGGCATTCTCTGCTACTTCCCGCAGATATGGGCCAGCGACAACACCGACGCGCTCAGCCGCACCTACATTCAGGAGGGATACAGCTACGGCTATCCGCAATCTACCTACACGGCACACGTCGCCGCCAGCCCGAATCATCAGACCCTCCGCGTGACCTCGCCAGAAACCCGCTTCGGCGTGGCTTCCTTCGGTGTGCTGGGGTACGAATGTGACGTGCGCGACCTGAAGGGCGATATGAAGAAGAAACTCGCCGCGCAGATCGAATTATACAAAAAGCTGCGCGATGTGCTGCAATTCGGACAGTTCTACCGCATACGCACCGGCAATGTGCATGAATGGATATGCGTATCGCCCGACAAAACGCAGGCGGTCGGCATGATGCTGCAGGAGCTTGTGCAGCCCAACACGCAGGCGGAACGCTTCTTTGCCA
>CACXKY010000050.1 GCA_902768325.1 Fibrobacter succinogenes | reverse complement strand
GATCAGGCTAAAATGATGACGGCCTGGCTCCTGTATATCCTCAAGAACCCGGACGACCCTGGGAGACCGAAATGACGCCTTTCAAATGGTTTTTGCTTGCATTTGGCGTTGTATTCGCATTCTTCTTGGCGGATTTCTTGATGGGGGAGCCGCGCGTTCCTGAATATGGTGCCGGGACGATTCCCTTTGACCACGCCCTGCACGGCGATTCCATCGGCATGGACTGTGCCGCCTGCCATACGGGCTCGCGTGCCTCGGCGAAAGCTTTTATGCCGTCGAAGGCGGACTGCATGGACTGCCACAGGCTTCCGCTGACCGAAAATCCGGGAATCGAGACTCTCGATTCCATGCTTGCGAAAGCCGATGAGCAACCGTGGTCGCACCGCCGTTTTTTGCCGGAACACGTGGTGTTCCATCACGGCGTCCATGCTTCGGCTGGCGTCGCCTGTAGTGACTGCCATGGCGCGGGTTACATGCAGAACCGCTATGGCGGTGAAAAATTCGATATGCAGACATGCCTCAAGTGCCATAGGGGCGAAACTTTCAAGGAAAAAGGCTTCAAGCCGGCGGCCACGTACTGCGCCGCTTGCCACCGCTGAGGGGCATAGGTATCTTATGGGTATGGATCGTCGCGAATTCATCAAGAGTTGTTCTCTGGTGCGGTAATGGGGCTGCTGTTCGGTTGCCGCAAGCTCCCGCTCGATGAGCTCGCGGGGGACCTCCCGAGCCTCAAGCGCTTCGAGGACGAAGTCAGGCTTGCGATGTCGCAGGCGAGAAAATCTCTTGACCTGGTGAAGGTCCCGGTGCCGAAGGCTCTCAAGATTCCGGGGGCGTCGATCCAGAACCGCTTCGGGATGGCGATAGACCTTGATTTGTGTGACGGTTGCGGCAAGTGCATCTTGGCCTGCAATCTTGAAAATAACGTACCGCTTGTGCCCAACGCTGACGCCGAACGCGGTCGCTTTATGCACTGGGTGGAAATGCGTGGCAATGCGCCGTTCATGTGCGCCCATTGCGGTGATGCCCCGTGCGAAAAAGTCTGCCCGACGGGGGCTGCGAACCACACGCCGGACGGTCTCAGCGCGATGATGTACAAGCGCTGCGCTGGGAGCCGCTTCTGTGGGGCGAACTGCCCAGTACAGGCCCGAAAGTTCAATTTTAACGATGCCCAGAAGCTCGGGCTTGCCCGCCAGTTCAATAAGGAAGTCCCGCTCCGCGACAAGGGCGTCATGGAAAAATGCAGCCTTTGCTTGCACCGCCTGCAAAACGACCGCCTCGATTTCAAGACGCGGAACCCGTTGTCGGAATGGCGTGGCCGCGGCGTCAAAACGGCCTGTGCCGAAGCCTGCTCGAAGAACGCCATCGTGTTTGGAAACTGGCTCGACGAGAAATCGCCGCTGGTCCGGTTGACCAAGAACCGTGTGCTGTATGCCCCGCGCGAACTTGCCGCCCTTGATCCGTCCATCGTATTTATGCGGGGGAGGCGCTGATGTTTCGCTACTTGATGCTTGCGGGGCTATTGCTGTTCTTGCCCGGGCTGGGAGCGCTTGGCTACTCGGTGTACGAGGGTCCGTCGGCCTGGCTTACCGATGCGCGCACTTTCTGGGGGACGCCCATCAGCCTCTTTGTTTTCTGGATTGGCCTTGCCCATGCGGGAACGCTCCTGTCGGCGATTTTCCTCGCGCTCGATATCAAGCTGGACCGCCGTACGGCCTTGATTGCGGAGCTTTCGACACTCGTGAGCCTCGTCTTTGCGGGCATATTCCCGCTGATGCACCTGGGCGTCATCGAGAACTTCTACATGGTCGCTCCTTTCCTCGATGCCCGCGGGAACCTCGCGAACGCGCGCTCTCCGCTGGTATGGGATTTCTGCTGCATTGCCGTGTACGCGCTCCTTTCGCTGTTGTTCTTTGCGGTCCATCTGAAGACGCGCGAAATTCCTGCGCTTGAAAAATACCGCAAGCCCATGGCGTGGCTTTTGTTCCCGCTGGTGCTCTGGGTTCATACGATTGTGAGTCTCGATTTTGCGACGACGTTCGTGCCGCAGTGGCGCGGGGCGTTCTTCCCGGTCTACTTTATTGTGGGGGCGATTTTCTCGGGCCTTGCGATGGTGAACCTGCTGGCTTGTGCGGATGGCTACCGCGTGCGGCTCCTGGAACGCTTGCAACTGATCTGTTCCTGGCTCCTGTGCGCCATCTGGATTTGGGACTTCTTGTTCAAGGGGTATTTCTGTACTTCGGCGTTTATCTTTGCGGGCGTATTGCCGCAGTTCCGCATGGTGGCGGCGGTTCGTGAATCGAGGGTGGGCCGGATATTCCTTTCGCTTTCGGTTCTAATCGGGCTTTTCCTGGAGCGCTACTACCTTGTATCGCCTATGGCGGGTACGCCCGGGGAACCGGGATTCGGCTGGATCGACCTGGGATTGGTGGCGTTCTCGGTAGGCGGCTTTATGATGCTTTTCTATGCGGCCCGCAGCCGCTTGAACGATAGCATGGAAGGCGAGGGGACCTACTTCGGCGAAGTCGACGGCAGCGACATGGCGAACGTCGAGGAATCCGAACAGTTCCGTGAAAAGACGCATGGGCTTGCCTTCTCGTATATCCAGCCCTGGTCTTCCGATGAATACAAGACGCTGCGTTACCCGCTGCTCGCCGGTTTTGTGGCCGCACTGCTTTTTGTCTTGTGGATTTGCTTGAAGTTGCCGTTCTTCAGGACTCCCTACGAAAACGTCGAAGTGACGCTCGTGAACGTCTTGCCGCTGGTTTATCCCGTAATCGCTTTCGTGGCGGCCGTGGCGCTGGTCTGCAAGGCGCTCTGGATAGACAAATCGATTGAAGTCGGGCGCCGTTTTTACGTGTCGCTCACGGCGGGCCTGGCGCTGCTTGCCGCCTTGGCGGGGGCGTTCTATGCCGGCGGTGCGTCGGAGACTCCGGCAGGTTCGTTCGCTTCGGCTCCATTGAATGTCTACAATCCGGCCGATTCCGCCCATATGGAGCTTGTATGGAAAGCCCGCTGTGCGCAGTGCCACGGTGTGGACGGACGCTTTAACGAAAAGTTTGTCCGCGAATTCTATCCGGTACCGCAAAAGCTGGATGCCTCCCGAATCGATAGCCTTGGCGCCGATTCGCTCGTGAAGGTCGTTTTGGAAGGGCGCGTCAATATGAACGCCTACCGCGGTCGCCTTACGGAATCGGAAGCGCGCGGGCTCGTGATGTACATGCGTTCGCTGGCGGGTGCGCCCGATGAACCCGATTCGGCAGGGGAGGCTCCATGAGTCCTTTATTGAACGCTCTCGCCTGCTTGATTTCCCTTGGTTGCGCATCTTTCTTGTGGCGCAAGGACTCTTCGCCTTACCGCAACGGCGCGCTGCTGGCGGCCTTCCTCTTGCTGTTTAGCGTTTTCACCTATTTGGGCGCGGGCGACTCCATAGCGGCAGACCCCTCCCTCGAGCATTATCCGTTCCGGATGCTTGCGCTATGCCTCTGCTTCTCGACGACTTCGCTTAAGATATACCGCAGGCGTTACCTGGTGCTGGCGCAGGCGCTTTGGTGCTGGGTGGAACTCTTTGGCGCGATTGCGCTTTATTACAGGGGTGTCGATGCGGCATGCCTCCGCATAGCGGCCCTCGCGGGCATTACGCTTGGGAGTACGTTCCTCTCGCGGATTTCCAGGGAAATGGAATTCTGCCTGATGGTCTTCTGGATCGCTGTCTGGTTTTTCTTCTAGACTTTACGGATCGAGCAGTTCGCCACGCAGGACCTCAATGCGGTCCCCGATCAAGCTCACGATATTCGTCGGGTTAATCTCGATGTTGCCGCAGTCGACCATCATGTCGACGGAGTGCTGGAAGGTCTTCCAGAGTTCATCGACATCGTAGATGTCTTCTTCGGAAAGCTTGGCGGCGGTACTCAGGATCGGCTTGTCGAAATGCTGGAAGAGTTCCGCAAAAAACGGGTGCGTCGGCATACGGATGCCGATTTCGGGGCGCCGAACGTCGAGGCGGCGCGCGATGTGCGGGTCTGCCGGCAAGATGAACGTGTAGGGGCCAGGAACGCGCGGCTTCATGATGTTGAAGGCGAAATTGTCTACGCGGGCGTAGTCGGTTGCGGCGCGTATGGTCGGGACGATGAGCGCCATGAAGAATTTTTTCATGGGCTTCTTGAGGGCATACAGCTTGTGGATGGCCTTGGGCGATTCCGCATTGCAGCCGATGGCGTAGCCCGACTCGGTCGGGTACAAGACGAGGGAGTCCTCTTCGAGGGCTGCGGCGGCAAGTTTTACGATGCGTGCTTGCGGATTTTCTGGATGAACTTCAAAACGCATGCGTGAAATATAACAATATTCCGGTTTAGCATTGCGGTACCACCTGCGTTCCTTCAAATGCGTTCTTGAAGTGGTTGAACTGCATCGGGCGCTGGTAGGCGCGTACGGTCAGCACGTCAAAACGGCACGGCTGGTCAAAGCCCTTGGGGGCGAACGCCCTTTGAGTCCCGAGGAAGTGGCAGGCGGTCTGCCATATCTTGCGCTGCTTCAGCCGGTTGACGCGTGCGGCCGGGTTGCCTTCCTGATTGTTCCAGACGGACTTGACTTCGACGAAGACAATGGTTTCGCCTTCCCGTGCGACGATGTCGATTTCACCGCCATGGTAGGCGTAGTTCCTGGCAAGGATTTCGTAGCCCTCGCGCATCAGGAACCCCGCTACCTGCGATTCGATGAAGTTCCCCTTGGTCTTGTTTTCCTTGAACATGTTTTCTCCTTGAAAAAAAAGGACACGCGAGCAAGTCGCATGTCCTGAATAAAAGATGTGGTCGGGGCTTGGCCCCGTTAAATTCTAAGGCTTATAGTTCCATTCCCAGCAGGCGGATTTCGGAGATGGCGAAGTCCTTGTTCTCGGCTTCGTAGATATCTTCCAGGTAAATCTTGATTTCGGATGTTTCCATGGCCTGGATGTGCGGGTACTGCATTCCCTTGATGTTGTCGAGCCTGATTTTCTGCTTGAAGCCGTCCTTCGTTTCAATGATGATGGTTTTCGGTTTCTTGAAAATCTTGAAGCGGTCGCCCAGGGCATCGTCGACGGATTTCTGGTAACCGACGGCAAGGCCGATGTGGGTGATGAGCGTGTTCTTCTTGAAATAGAACGTGAGGACGGGATTCTGCGGCTTGGGCGGCATCGTGTTGAGCCAGGCCGTTTTCAGGTCCCCGTCGGTCAAGTTGTCGATGGGGTATCCGTCAGTTTCTTCGGGTTCGATGGCCGTCGTCTCGTGGTTGCCGAGCGCATCGTTCCATTCGATTTCGCGGACGGTGCTTTCGGGCTTGTGCGTCAGCATCAGCAAAATCAAGAGCAAGATGATCAGCGGGAATATCGAAATGGCGAGAGCGGTGAGTCTGCGCCGAATGACGCGTACCTGCGATGGAATCTTTGTGGCCGCTTCGGCAATCGACGTGGTGCCATGGCGGAGCAGCGAATGCCTCTTCATGGCGGTGATGCGGCGGACGTTGTTGCTTTCACGCGGAGGGAACACCTGGTCACAGGCGTCCAGAAATTCCTGCATGTCGTGGAAGCGCTCGTTGAGTTTCTTCTTGAGGCACTTGAGGATGAGTTCGGAAAGTCCGGCGGGCATATCCGGGCGGAACTGCCTCGGGTCGGGAGGCGCTTCTTGGACGTGCTTCAATGCGATTTCCACGGGACGGTTGCCGTTGAAGGGAAGGCGGCCGCAGGTCATTTCGTACAAGATGACGCCCATGCTGTAGATGTCGGATTGAAGAGTCACTTCGTCGCCGTGGCACTGTTCCGGGCTCATGTATTCGGGCGTACCCATGGTCATGCCGGTGCGGGTGAGGCGGTCTTTCTCCATCTCCTGGATGTAAGAGATGCCGAAGTCCATCACGTACACGCGGTTGTCGCGGGTGAGCATGATGTTTGACGGTTTCACGTCGCGGTGGACGATTCCCTTGCTGTGGGCGTAGAGCAGGCCGCGTGCAATCTGGCGGATGATGACCTCGATCGCATCGAATGGGAGCTTGCTCTTCTTTTGCAAGACGTCGGAAAGGGAATAGCCCTGCACGTACGTCATCGCAATGAACAATTGGTTGTCTTGAATGCCGAAGTCAAAGACGTGGACGATGTTCTGGTGGTCCAGTTCCTTCATCGCCTGGGCTTCCAGGTAGAACCTTTGGATGGCTTCTTCGTCGGCGGCGGCGTCGAGGATCTTGAAGGCGACTTCGCGCTTGAGTTTCTTGTCGAGGGCCTTGAAGACAAAGCCCATTCCCCCTTTGCCCAAAGTGCCGATCAGGTCGTAGTTTTCGTTAAAAGGACGCGGAAATTTATCTACTTGGAGAGTCATTTTGCTTTTTTCGACCGGAATAAAACTATTGCAGTAAAGATATAAAATCCTATGGCGAGCGCGAGTGCGCAGAGGCTGTCTGCCACGTCTCCTTGACGTTCCAGCAGGGTATCGAGCAGCGCTTTCTGGTTATAGCGGGACCAGATGACCGTCGAAAGGGCCTTGCCGATTTGTTGCATCTGGTCGAGCGGGACGAGAGCACCGGCGAGGGCGACCTGCGGGATGATGAGTAGGGGGAGGAAGGCGTTCGCCTGGCCCGAGTTGCGGCTGAGCGAACTGACGAAAAGGCCGATGGCCACGGCGGGGAGGACGGTGCATGCGAAAGCCGTAGCGAGGGCCGCGGGGCTTGAATGCAGGGACATCCTGAAGGCGACGAAGGCGTATACGACAAGCGTCTGGACGAACGCGGCGATGACAGGGAGCAGGCTCTTGCTCGCAAGCACGGGTAAAATCTTTTGGCCTTTGCGGAATTCGTTGCGGAGGATGCTCTTTTCTTGGACGATTTCGCGGATGGAAAGCGAAAGCGCAAACCAGTTGGCGCAGAGGATGAGCGCGAAGGCGACAATCCACAGCGAAGAGAGGGGACTGAAAATCTGCGAGAATAAAAACCCGATGATAATCGGCTGCAAGAAGAGCGCGACGACCTTGCCCCTGTCGCGGAAACATTGCTTGAGGGAAAGCGAAACGCCGTAGAGGAACGAGTTCTTGCGGTGGATTTTCTTGAAAAGGATGTCGGTGTATTTTTTTTCGCTGATGAGCGTGTTTGCTTCGGCGGCGTTTTTCCAGCGGACGGCGGTATCGTCGTCGAGGTTCGAAAGGATGGCGGCGGGATTATCGGAACGGAAGTAGCGGTAAGCCTCTTGCGGGGTGCCGTAAAAGCCCTGACCGCCCTTGTGCAAGACGAGCACCTTGTTGGCGATGTCGAGCGCCTCGTAGCTGTGCGTCGTGAGGATGATGGTATGTCCGATGAAGGCGAGCTGCTTGAGGTGCGAACAGAGGATTTTCGTGTTGTACGGGTCGAGCCCGCTGAGGGGTTCGTCCAGGACGATGAGGCCCGGGTTCGACATGAGCTCGGCGGCAAGCGCGGTACGGCGGAGTTCGCCGCCGCTGAGCGTTTGCACACGGTGATTCTTGCGGTCGCTCAGCCCGAAAAGTTCCGTGAAACTTTCGAACCGCTCGCGAGCGGTTGCGGCGAACTCGCGCTTGTCCATCGTGATGCGCGCTCCGTGAAGGATAGTCTCTTCGACGGTCAAGTCCCTGCGGAGAGCCGGGTCTTGCGCCATGAACGCGATGTGCTCGCGGATATCCCTTTCGCGGTAGTCGACGCCTCCGATGCGGACTTCGCTGTCCTTGCCCTTTGAAAGCATCCCTTCCAGCAAGTGCAAAAGCGTTGACTTGCCCTGGCCGGACTGTCCGATGATGGCGAGAATCTCGCCGGCGGGGAGCTCGAAGTTGATATCGTGCAACAGCTTTCTTTTCCCGGCATAGACATCCAGGTTCTTGACGCAGACGTCGAAACCGCAGTTCGCCTTCGCGACCATCAGTCGGCCGTCCTTGAAGGAAATCTCGCCCTGTTCGATACGCACGGTGTCGCCGTTTTCGAGCATCACCTTCTTGACGCTCTGGATTTCCGCCTTGTCGCCCGTAACCTTCGCCTTGGCCGTCCCCGCTCCGGGAACATCGAAGGCCGTCCAGCCATCCGAAAGGCTGATGCTGTTCACGTCTTCTTTCTGGTCGAGGATCAGTAGGGAAAACTCGTTCCCGTTCAGCGCCGCGCGTAACATGCGCACGCCGATGACGATGATGTCCCCGTCTTTCAGGGCCGTCTCGGTGACATCGGCATCGTTCACCTTGGTGACGCTGTTCTGGGTCAGGCTCTTCAGGAACCAACCGCTAGCACGCTTTTCGATAACGGCGTGTTCCCTCGAGACAAAGAGGTCGCCGAAACGCAGGTCACAAGATTCCTTGCGTCCGATGGTGAAAGGCTTGCTCGGGTCTGGCGTGATTACGTGGAACATCGAAGTCCTTTCAGAGCCCTTTCAAAACGGTCGCATGCCTTTGTGAGGGTGGCGTCATCCGCGGCATACGAGAAGCGGACGCAGGTGTCGTCGCCAAAAGCCGCTCCGGGAACGATGGCGAGGCCTTCTTTTTCGAGCAGGTACTGGCAGAGTCCAATGGAATCCTCGATAACCTTTCCTTCGGGAGTAGATTTTCCGTAGAAATCGCTTACCGGGGCGAACAGGTAAAAGGCTCCATCCGGACTTTTCGCCGGTGTCGTGAGAACCGCAGAGGTCCGTTCGATCATGTAGTCGCGGCGCTTGCGGAAGGCTTCCCTCATGGGGGCGACGCTTTCGCGGCCCATCTTCAAGGCGCCAATGGCGGCGTATTGGGCCACGTTGCTCGGGTGGTGAACCGCCTGCCCCTGGATCTTCCCGATAATCTTGGCGATAGCGGCCGGAGCGGCGTCGTAGCCAATCCTCCAGCCGGTCATGCAGTAGGACTTGGAAAATCCGTTCACGATGATGGTGCGTTCCGCCATGCCATCAAACGATGCCGTGCTGACGAATTCGCGGTCATAGACAAAGTATTCGTACACTTCGTCCGAAATGCAGTAGAGGTCTTTTTCGACGATGACCTTCGTCAAGGCTTCAAGCTCTTCGCGGCTGTAGACGGCTCCCGTAGGGTTGCACGGGTTGTTGATGAGGATCGCCTTGGTCTTGTCGGTACAGGCGTTTTTCAGCTGTTCGGCCGTAATCTTGAAATCCTGTTCGCGGCTGCCCTGGACAATGACGGGCGTGCCGCCGAGCCACTTGACGAGTTCCGGGTACGTCACCCAGTACGGAGCAGGGACGATGACTTCGTCACCCGGGTTGATAATGGCCGCAAGCGCGTTGAACACGGCGTGCTTCGCTCCGCTTGTCATGATAATCTGTTCGGGTGCGTAATGGAGGCCATTTTCGAGTTCCAGTTTTTCGCATACGGCCTTGCGCAGGTCCAAAATGCCGACAGGGGCGGTGTAGCGCGTCTTTCCTTCATTGATGGCCTTGCATGCCGCTTCGCGGATGGGCTCCGGGGTCGGGAAGTCCGGTTCTCCGGCGCCGAGGCTCACGACATCTTTCCCTTCGGCAATCATCTGCTTGGCGAGGGTGTCTATCGTTACGGTAAGGGAGGCGGCAATGTTCTGCGTTCTAGAAGAAAGGGGGCGTGTCATGATTGCTTCTTTTGTCTATGCAGGCGGTAGCTGTCCAGCGAACCTGCAATCAGGGGGAAGATGGTGAATTGGGAAACGGAAATACAGATGAGCCCGATAAGGCACATCTGGCCGATGCTCCGGAGCCCGGGGTGTGAAGAAATGAACAGGCCGTAGGTTCCGATGAGGGCCGCGAGCTGGCTGATGCCTACGGTGAAGAACTTGCGCTGCAAAACATTGAGCGCCGTGCCGCCCTGCTTTTCGTAGTAGGCGGTCCACAGTTGCAGGGAACCGTCTACGCTAAGGGCGAAGAGGATGGCGAAAGCGATTGAACTGTACGCCGAGATTCCCATGCCCAAAAAGCGGAGCATGAATACGAGCCAGCCCATCGCGAATACGGAGGGCAGGAGCGTGAATATCGCCCTGCTGAAGCGGTTGTAGTAGAGCAACAGGATAAACAGGATGATGAGGCTGCCGGCGACGAGCGTCTTGTTGATGTTTTTCAGGACGAGGTCGAGGAAGGTCGCGCGGATGACGGGAGTCCCCGCTATCTTGTACGTTCCGTTCTCGATGCCGTCGAATTTCTTGAGGTCGTTGTGGAGGTGCCTGCATTCGAGCCCGTTGTTCGGGTCGATGCTCGAGAAGATATAGGCGAATACGCCCTGGTTGCCGCCGTTGTCGCTGAATTTGTGGCGCAAGTCTTCGGGCACTTCGTTTTCGTCGAAGTCGATGCGGTACAGGCTTTCGAGAAGGCGCGTGACATCGTGCAGGTCGGCGGAATCAAGCTCCTGCAAGAAGCGGTTGTTGAGGGACTTCTTGATGCTCTTGAGTTTCCGCATGGTCTCGACCTGGCGCTTGGGGGAGAACTGCGCCAGCGTGTACATCCTGTCAATGTCTGGAATCCTGTTCTTCTTCTTGAGCTCCTGGAAATTCCGGAGTAAATCGTCACCGGCGGCCTGATTCGGCAACATGACGATAATCGGGTCGTATTGCGGGAATCCCGTCTGTGCGAGCAGGCTATCCGCTTCGCTCTTCTGGTGCGTTATTTCCGTTTGCTTGAAGTCGTAGAAGAACTTCATGTCGTTGCTGCCGTAGAAGCAGGCGATGAGGCTCGCTACCGATACGATGGCGATAAAGATCTTGTTCGCCCTGTAGGAAAGCAGCTTGAACTTGTATTCGCGCTGGAAGCGGAACGCGTTTACGGTAAAGGGCTTCTTGCGCTGGAACAGCTGCAAAAGGGCCGCGGTGAGCAAGATGCTGAGCCCCCAGTTGAGCAGGCTCCCGATGGCGCCGAGGATGCCGAGTTCCTGGATGCCGTTCACCGGGACTAGGTAGAGCGCGAGGAACAGGCCCGACATAATGCAGGCGCTTGCCGCGGTCGACGGGCCTATGCCGAGGACAGCGCTTTCGATGCTGAGCTGCGGACCCAGGTTGTTGTTGCGTTCGATGAAGTAGCGGTTCAGTACGTGCGTGATGATCTGGCATGCCTGGCCGGGCAAAAAGAGCGCGAGCAGGAGCGTGAAGAGGTTGATCCTTCCGTACATGACGCCGGCGAGGCCGAGCGTGTAGAGAATAGGCAGGCTGGCTGGCAATGCCGAAACGAGTATCAGCTGGGGCTGCCTGTAGAAGTGGATGATGAACAGGAGGAGGATGAACAGGGCCGTCATCTTTCCGGCGAACTTTGCTTCGGGGAGGAGCGTCCGTCCGGTGAGGATGGTGTCGTAGACCTTGCCTGTGTAGAACACTTCGACATCCTGCCAGTTTTCCATGAAGTCGGAGACTTTGGCAACGAGCGCTCTCGACGATGCCAGGTCAGATAGCGGATTCTTGGGGTAGATATCTACGATGTGGATTTTGCCGTCGTCGCTGGCATGGCTGCGCAGCATGATCTTGATGTATTTTTCTTCGACATCGTTCAGGTTGAACGTGAAAGCGGTGTCTACCGCCTGCGAAACGCTATCGGGAGTTTCTGCGAGGTCGACGAACAGGGGGTTGTGCTTGAGCGTAATCTTGTGCTTGAGTTCATCGATTCTTTGGATAATCGTATCCAGGTCGTTGTGCTGGATATAGAGCAGGTTGTGCTTCTTGTAGAATTCGATGTCCGTCTGGTATTCGAGGAAATGGACCAGCGAGTCGCGCTGCAGGTGGCGGGCGAGGGCCTTGGCCGCATTGTAGCTGTGCAGGCTGTCCGGGGATTTAAGGACGACGGTCAGGCTACCGAGTCCACCGAAGGCTTTTTCGATGGTGCTGTAGTCGGTGGTGGTACCTTTTTTCGAAGAGATCGTGTCTTGCAGCTGCAAATCCCAGCGCAGGTTGCTGATGGGTATAATGCAGAGTAACGCAACAATGAGACTCGTCGCTAAAATGGGAATCGGGTAGAGCGCCAGCTTTTTGACGATTTTTGCTGCAAGGGAAAACATCGTAGACAATATAACATTATATTAAATTGTAAATTAGCCTCATAGTTTAGAAGTCTATGAAACCGGTCGTATTTTTTTTGCTGGTGCTGTTTTTGACTTTTTCGGCGGCAAACGCCGAAGGGGTTTCGGCGGATAGTGCCGCGACTGCGAAAAAGGACAGTGTCGCGACCGCAGTGACTGACACGACCGCGAAGGCCGATAGTTCCGCGACCGACAAGGAAGACGATTCCGAATCGGGAATGAGCTGGATTGATTTTTTGGCCTGGCCGTTCATCCATATCGTGCAACCGGTATTCAACGTGGCCGTTTACCCGATTGCCCAGCCCATCCATTATGCCGTGGATAACGGTGTCATCGAAAAGTCGGTGGACTTGATCACGTTCGGCGAGAACCGCAATATCCTCATCTACCCGATGATGAACCTCAAGCCGGGTACGGCGACGATGCTCGGTTTCGTATATCGCCACCGCAGTATCGTGCTCCCGAAGGACTATGTGGTGCTGGAATCGCAGTTCTTTGCGAACGGGGACTGGTACGTGTCGGCGCGCTATTCTAAGCAGGGAATCGGGGGATTGCCGCTCTATACGGCTTTCCGCTACCAGCAGTATTGGGACCGCGATGCGTTCTTTCTCGTTCCCGGGAGCCGCGATAAGTACGTACAGCCCGATTCTACGATTTACGTGAGCTGGCGCCTGAGCGCGCCGCTGGACAGTTACCGCCATTGGAACCTGGGTGGCGGTTTCGGCTTGCGCTACAACGATGCGAGCCTGCCCGAAAAATTAGTGGACAGCATTCTCGTTGACGACCGTTACACGATAGAATCGCGTGGCCTGTACCAGAGCGAATTCCAGTTCCCGATGGAAATCTCGCTCGTATTCGATAACCTGGACTATTCGTTTGCGCCCACGCGGGGCCGCCGTCTTGTCTTGAGCGGGCAGTATGTCATTGTGAACCCCTACAGCGGCCTGGCTTTTGATTCCTATGACAGCACCGGTACCCGGGAGAGCTTGTTCTTCCAGGACGATGCCGCGAATCACGACTATATCCGTACAGAAATTGTGTTTCAGCAGTATATTCTTCTGGGAAAGTCTAAAAAGTTCCACATGAGCCCGGCGGAAGCGCGTGAAAGTCGGAGGTTTTATTCGGACTTCTCCTTGGACGAAGCGCTCAGGCCGTGGCACCCGTCCAACGTGATGAACACCTTGCTTGAACGCCGCGTGCTTGCGTTCCAGTTCCGCATGATTAATGTTTTTGAAAGGGAAAAGGGGGAGGCCCCGTTCAATGCGTTCCCCAACGTGAATGCGCGCTTCCCGTTGCGCGGCTATGCGGACGCGTTTACAGCTTACCATGTGATGGGCTTCAGCATGGAATACCGCTGGCCTATCGACCGCTTCGTGGATGGCGTTATTTTTGACGAATACGCCCTCCATGCGCCCGAAATCGACGAATGGTCGATGGACCACTTTTTCAATTCATGGGGTTTTGGCGTGCGCGTGCGCAAGCCGGACATGTTTTGGTTCCGCGTGCAGTTCGGTTTCCACGGGCTGCACGGCGTCAATCTCGTGATGACGATTGCGCCGGAATACCGCTAGACGGTTTCGGATAAGCCTAGAAGAGTTCGATCTGGTCGCTGGGAGTACCGGTGATTTTCTGGGGCGGTTCCCTATGGAACATGCGGTAGGCGCTTTGCGTTGCGGTGCGGCCGCGAGGAGTCCTCGCGAGGAGCCCCTTGCGTATCAGGTACGGTTCGTAGACTTCTTCGAGGGTGTCCGGCTCCTCGCCGAGGGCGGCGCTGATGGTGCCGAGGCCGACGGGGCCACCGTCGAACTTGTCGATCATCATGGCGAGAATCTTGCGGTCCGTCGGGTCGAGGCCCTCTCCGTCGATGCCGAGCATCTCGAGCGTCTTGGCGGTTGCCTGCAGGTCGATGACGCCTGTCCCTCGGACTTGTGCTACGTCGCGGCATCGACGGAGCACGCGGTTCGCCACGCGTGGCGTACCGCGACAGCGCCCGCCGAGCAGGCGCGCGGCCTCTTCGGAAATCTCGACGCCCAGAATGCGGGCCGAGCGCATCAAAATCTTTTCGATGTCCTTGTCGCCGTAAAGTTCCAGCCTGTACTGCAGGCCGAAACGGTCGCGTAGCGGGCTCGTCAAGAGTCCGCTGCGGGTCGTGGCCCCTACAAGCGTAAAGTGCTTGAGCGGCAAGTTCACGCTGCGGGCGGCGGGGCCCGAATCCAGCATGATGTCGAGCCTGAAATCTTCCATGGCGGGGTAGAGGTATTCTTCCACCACGCGGTTCAGGCGGTGAATTTCGTCGATGAAAAGGATGTCGTTCTCTTGCAGGCTCGTAAGGAGCCCGGCCAGGTCGCTCGCCTTCTCGAGAACGGGCCCGCTCGTGATGTGGATGTTCACGCCCATCTCTTTTGCGATAATCCCGGCAAGGGTCGTCTTTCCGAGCCCGGGAGGCCCGGAAAACAGGCAGTGGTCTAGAGCGTCGCCGCGCCTCTTGGCAGCCTCGATGGCGATAGAAAGGCTTTCTTTCAAGTCTTCTTGTCCCGTGAATTCCGCGAGGCTAGGCGGCCTGAGCGAACGTTCTATTTCGTCGCCTTCGCCAAGCCTTTTTTCGGGAGAAATGATTCGCTGATCGTCCACGCGCCCCTCCTTACAGGTACTTCAGTGCTTCCGGAATGAGCGTTGCCGCGTCTGCGGAATCGCCGAGAATCTCGGCCGCCTTCACGACCGCCTTTTCGGCCGCGGGGTCCTTGACGCCGAGCGTATGCAGGGCCAGGACCGCTTCCATCTTCGCTCCGGTAAGGGCGCCCATGCCGGTGATGCCCGAGCCTTCCACGTCGCCAAGCGCCTGCAGCATGGTACCCGCCTTGTCCTTGAGCGAAAGCACCATCTGTTCGCAAGTCTTTTTGCCGAGTCCCTTGATCTTGCCGAGGGCGCTCTTGTTGTCGCTTGCAATCATGTTCAGAAGGTCGGCGGGGGTGGTCCCGCTGAGAATCCGCTGAGCCAGTTTCGGGCCCACGCCGTTCACGTCCAAAAGCATCAGGAACGTATTCTTTTCGGTCTGGTCGGCGAATCCGAACAGCGTCATGGAATCTTCCCGCACCACGAGGTTCGTGTAGAGCATGACCTCGGCGCCTTCTTCGGGAAGCTTGCCCGCCGTATAGGCGGAAATGTTCACGCCGTAGCCTATGCCGTTCACGTCTACCACCACGAAGGTAGGGGACTTTTCAATCAAAACTCCGCGAATTCGTTCAATCATTGAGACTCCGAAAGAATATGCACTTTTGTGCTACTGCTCAAATATATACCAAATTTAGGGCTCTGTCAAGTCAAATCGTATTTTTTGCCAAAAAATGCTTTCTTGCGGCGGTTTTGACTTTGGCCTTGTATCATATATGTTTTGAGTGATTCATTTAGACAATTTCTTTTTCACTTCTAAAAAATATTTGCGAAATTTAGGAAAGAACAAAGACTTTGTATCATCAACAATCTTTTCTCTCGAGAAAAAAGTTATTTTTGAATCATTAAAAAGGAGGTCTTGAATGAAGCCGATAACTGAATATCAAGATTACCGAAAATACTTATTGGATTACTTCGACTGGCGTAAAAGGACATCCGCGTTCTCGTGGCGCGAGTTTTCCAAGCAGGCTGGGTTCGCATCGCCGTCGTACCTCAAGCTCGTCTGTGACGGCAAGAGTTCCCTCAGCCGCGTGGGCGTGCCCCTGGTGGCGGCGGCCATGAACCTTTGCGATTACGAATGCGACTATTTCAAATACATGGTCGACTTCACGAACGCAAAGGATGACGACAAGAAAAAAGAAGCCTTCCGCAAAATGGAAGAAATCGCGAAGGAACAGCATGCCCGCGTCCTCAATGCGGATGCGTTCGACTATTACGAATCTGCGGTGAACTCCATTGTTCGCGAACTGGCTCCGCTGATGCCGGGTGCACTTCCGGGCGACATCGCCAAGAAAATCAAGCACGAATTTACGGCTCAGGAAGTCCGCGACGCGTTGAAGCTCCTGGTCAAGCTCAACATCCTCAAGACCCAGAGCAAGGATGTCTACAAGCAGACAGACAAGATCATCACCGGTTCCAGCGAATCGCTTGCGCTGGCGCTCCGTTCCATGAACCGCCAGATGATCGACCTTGCCCGCGAGGCCATCGAAAAAATCAAACCGGCGGAACGCAACATCTCGGGCGTGACCGTGGGTGTCGACGCCAAGGCGTTGAAGCGCATAACGGACGAGGTGGACCGCTGCCGCAAACAGGTCATCGCCATCGCTGGCGAATCGTTTAAACTTGCAACTTTTCCCGTTGACGGAAAGAATATAAGGAGGATCCCATGAATTTCAAAAAGCTTATATCGATTTCTTTTAGTACTTTGGGTTTAGCCTGCGCGATAAGCGCCTGTTCCAGCGACAAGGTTGCCGGTGCCGACGAGCAGGTTAATACCATGGCGACGAATTCGAGTTCCTCTATGGAGCCTGGCTCATCTTCGGCCCATAAGCCGTCGGAATTGGACAAGGCCGCGAGCAAGGCGACTATGGAAATGAGGGCGATATTCAAGGAAAATGATGACGATGCCCCCATGTATGTCCTGGTTACCGATCCTCCGCGCGGGGGACAAAAGACGCTTAAGGATTCTGTCAACGCCCAGGCCTCCTTCGATGAGTTCATTGAATCGGTGGCTTCGAATGATTCCGTCTTGTGGCTCGATCCGCTACTGGGTCAGTTCTCTTGCGATTCGGCAGTCTGCAGCGGTTATACGATTGCCCTGAAGGACGAGAAGGGAGTGGAGCATGGTCCATTGTACTTCTACATAAGTGGAATATTCAATTCCATTAGGTGCCTCCTTACGGACGATAAAACAAGTGAACGTAAGGCGCCGTTTGCTTATGACTTGATATTCGATGACGGCTATGTCTTTAAATATTTCGCTAAGGAAGCGGCAGATTATGGCGAAGACATTCCCACGCTAGAACAGTTCAAAAAGGATTGCGAGGCGGAAGGTGGCGAGATCCTCACGGAAGGATTCGAAAAAATAGCGCCCGGGGATACCTCCGCAAGGTGTACGATAACTTTTGCCGACCGAGACGACCCTAAATGGAAAAAATATCCCACCACCTGCGACAGCGAAACCGGGCATTGTGAACGAGTGGCGCCACCCGAAGATACGCTCATCGTCTACAAGGACCCCAACTGGAAAAAATATGCGATGGCAATGGTCAATAATTGCGTAGACGAGGTGGACCCCTAGCACAATTCTTGATTAGCACTCTCTCAAAAAATGCGCCCGTCT
>CACXKY010000049.1 GCA_902768325.1 Fibrobacter succinogenes | reverse complement strand
GGTTCCGACGATTCTGCAAGAACCTTTTTTTGAGGGAGGCGGGCAGCCTCCTCATCGGAAATTCCGCCACCCAAACCGCCTCCATACGGTCCCCAATTAGGACACTGCGAAGGATCTGTATCACATACTTTTTTATGGAGAATGTGACGATTATTCATTTGCAGCGAATCCGGCAAAATGCGGTCCAATAAGCGTTGGGCACTATCCTTCGTCATAACGATGATTCCCCATTCGACCCATTTTATGAACTCATAGCGCAATATTTCCGTCAAGGAACGCGTATTCGGATTCGATTGCAAGGCATAGACAGAAGCTTTTGCAATACGAGGCATAAAGAACACTGCAACAGCAGTATCCAATGTCGAGTAATATGCTAAACCCTTTTCCAGCGAACAGTTGATATAGGACGTATCGACATTGCACGTTTTTGTCGTATCAATATCCAGATACCCTTTCTCAAAACTAATGCCCGCATCAATAGAGAAAATATTAGACCACGCCGAAACGGCGAGGAAAACGACAAAAGCGAATACCTGTTTCATACCCTCCCCCTTCCCTACACCATTTCTAAAATAATTTTTTTTGCTTCTGAAAGAAAAAAAATTTCGTATAAAATTATCTACAAACGAGCAAACGGATGGCATCCAGGCGGAGTTGCGGGTTCGCGACAACCTTGCGGCGGTCCCCTACATTCTTGCGCATCTGCTGGAGCATCGCATTACCGGCAGCCTTGCCACGCATCGTGAGCAGGTGGTTCATACGCTGGTATTCCTGTTCCGAGCGCGTTTCCACAAGGTCGGCGGCCTTTTCGGCATATTCCTTCGCAGGAAGCGAAACCGTCTGGCGGGCCTTAGCGAGGCCTTCCTTCGCAAAGAAGCGAAGTGTCGCGTCTACGGCCTTGTTGCCCTGCGGCACGTCCACATCGCGCAATTCCGCCTTGGCTAAACTTTCCAGGCAATCACTGCGGTCCATTCCCGAGGCATCAACCAAGGCCGACACATACAGGGGGCCAACCAAGTCGCTCACGCCCCATTCTTCGGGAACAGGGAGTTCCACCGCAAAGTTGTACTGCATCATAAGGCCATGCAAGCCCGAATTCGGCCAAATACAACAAGCCACGACGCCGTGGTTCGCACCGGTTTCGTAATCGATGGTTCCCTGTGCCAGCGGATGTTCCAAGCTCAGGAAATCGACTTCGTCGTGTACCATTGCGACATTGCGGTCAAACGTTACCGTAAGGCAAATATTGTCCGAGCCCTGCTCTTCTTCTTCGCTTTGTGCGGCCACAAGGCCACGGCTCGGCATACCGGCGACAGTTCCTTCCTCAATCTGGGGGCCCTGGGTCACCACGGAGCAGCCCTCAATGGCGCTCCTGTCGATATCGAGGCCACGGGCATGGAGCGATTCGAGCATCAGTTCACGGAGTTCCGTCTGGGCATCAATGCGCTCGATTTCGCTGATAATTTCACCGGCCTTCTCGGGATTGCGGCTGTTGAATTCCAGCAGGCGGTCGCGACCCTTCTCGATATTCTTGCGCATGGTTTCGCAATCCTTGCGGACTTGCGGAATGACCTCTTCCACGAACGTCTTGAGGCTGTGCCGCGGATCGGCAAGTGCTTCGATAAGGCTGTCCGTATACTTGAGGAACAGTTCGCCGCCGCTCATGAGCGGGGCACCAAAGGCATTGAGGCCTTCGTTGTACCAGCGGAACATCACTTCCTGGCCGGAACCCTTCACATACGGGACATGGACCACGATATCCTTCGTCTGGCCTATGCGGTCAAGACGGCCTATGCGCTGTTCCACCAAAGCGGCATCCAGCGGCAGGTCGAAAAGAATCAGGTGATGGGAGAACTGGAAATTGCGGCCTTCCGAACCGATTTCGGAGGCAATCAACAAATTGGCACCGTTCGGCTTGCTGAAGTTCGCGGCTGCCTTGTCACGGGCCATGATGGTCATGTTCTCGTGGAACATGGAGAACGCTCCCGCACCGAGGAATTCCGTCAGCAAGGATTCCAAGGCGAGAACGACCTCGATCGATTCGCAAATGAGGAGGATCTTGTCGTTGCGGTGTTCCTTCAGGAATCCCTTGAGCCATACAAAACGTTCGTCCAGGGCCCAGGCATCGGAGTACTTCGTACACAGGAGCCCATTTTCCTGAATGTCCGTCGAAGCTTCCAGATTGTCTTCGGCGGCCGTTTCCACCATATCACGGTACGTCAGGTTCGGTTCCAGCGGAATCTCGTCGAGCACGCGCTTCGGAAAACCGCCCACGCCCTTACGGGTATTGCGGAACACCACCGAGCCCGTTCCCATAGCGTCCACGATGCGGCGCATCCATTCGCCCGCCGTCATGGACTTGGAATTTTCCTGTTCCAGCCAGGGGCGGATCTTGGAATTCTTGGGAACGCAATCGTACAGGTCGTCCCAGCTCATCTGGTGGTTCGGGTCCGTCGGGAGCTTGCTCAAGTCGTTCACCAATTTGCGGTAAGCTTCCTGGTCCTTGATAAAGGCGTTATAGTCGGCAAAGCGGGCCGGGTCGAGCATTTTTAGCCTGTTGAACTGGCTCTCCGGATGCAGCTGCAAAGGTGTACCCGTCAAGAGGAGAACGCCCTTCGACTTGGCGAGGACCGCATTGGCAAGCATATACTCGTGGCTCGTGAAGCCGTCTTCACAAACCAGGTGGTGCGCTTCGTCGATAATCGTCATGTCCCAAGTGCACTTGAGCAAGTCTTCGATCAACGCGGGCTGGCCCATCAGGAACTCGATGGACACGATAATGTCGTTGCTCTGCATGAAGGGGTTCGGCTTGGTTTCGTCTTTAGCCACCCCTACGAAAAGGCCACGGATAAAGCCTTCGTCCACCAGCGTAAACAGCTGGTTGAAACGGCGTTTCATTTCGACCATCCACTGGTGCTTCAACGTCTCGGGGACAATAATCAGCGTGCGGTTCACCCGGTTGCGGGCCTTGAGCGCATGCCAGATCATGCCGGCTTCGATGGTCTTGCCCAGGCCGACTTCGTCGCTGAGCATAAGGCGCGGGAGGGTCGACGTGGAACAAGCGCGGTAGCACAGGTAATACTGGTGCGGGATCATGCTCACGCGCGGGCCGATCATACCGCGAACCGGCGACGAAAGCCATTTGCAGAGGAGTTCCATGGCCCTGCGACGGCGATCGAACGCCTTGGCCGACACGTCATGACTATCCCCATTGGAATTGGGCGCCCCAATCCGGGAAAGCGCACGGAAAAGGTCAGACGGGCGAGCCATCTGTTTTGACGTCAGGTCGGATTCCTTCATTTCGCGGCCACCACGGCCGACATAAATCACCAGATCCGCGGCTTCGCGGACGGATTCGACGACAAAGGAGACACCCTTTTCACTCTTGGCGGTTTCACCCGCCTGCAACACAAACCTATCCACGGGGGCATTGTCGGTGCGGTAGAGACGGACCTGCCCTACCAAGGGAAAGAGGAACTTGACTGTACGGCCCTGAACTTCAGATACAACACCAAGACCCAAATCGGGTTCTGACTGGCTAACGAAACGCTGGCCCGGCTTAAAAATTCTCATACCATACAAATCTAGTTTTTTTCCAAAAACGCGGCAAAAGCCAACAGCGTATTTTTCTAGATTTGCCCCCAGTATGAACTGGTTTTTTATTGACGAAAGTATCACCGACGGAGACCGGAGGCAGGGGCCCTATTCCGTCGACGATATTCGTGAGTTTGTAAAGCAGGGAAAGATTACAGAAAGCACCCTGGTTTGGCGGAGTGGCGAAGAAAATTGGAAGCCTTGGAACGAATACGAAGAATCCAAGGACCCCGAAACAACTAGCCTGGAAGCGTCTAGGGACGAACTTATCCGTAATACCATCGAGGAACTCCTTAAAGAGCAGGCGGCCTCCCGCCATTTTGCCGGATTCTTCATCAGGCTTCTCGCCTACTGCATCGACTACTTTTTCTTGGGGCTCGTCGGCGGGCTGGCCCTCATCGCACTCAGCATGGGCGGTGCAGCTGACCTCGACGCCATCCGGGAAGCGCTGGTCAATTACATCAATTCCCCCACCTCGAACGAAGCTTTCGACAAACTGATGGCGGCTCCGGGCATCGCCACGTTCTTTTCCATCTACGGGGCAATCCAAGCCATCTATTTCGTCGTTTTCCAGGCCATCTATTCGGCTACACCCGGCAAAATGCTCTGCCATATCCATATCGAGACCATCGAAGGCGAACGCCTCGGCTGGATTAGCTCCCTCGCCCGTTACTTATGCAGCATCCTGACGCAACTGACGCTCCTTTTCTATGGAATCGGATACCTCGTCGTCGCCATTGACCCCAAGCGCAGGGCGCTCCATGACTGGGTTGCAAGGACATTTGTCGTTTTTGACAAGCGGGCAAAAGCTCCCAAGCGCAGCAAGCCCGAACAGGAGAATTAACTCATATGTACCGTTTTGAAATTCATCAGGTAAAATCTCCGCTGGAAGGCGAAGTCCAGATATCGGGAGCGAAGAACGCCGTGCTGGCCGTGATGGCCGCGGCACTCCTCGCCGACGGCGTTTCCGAAATCACGAACGTCCCACACTTGAAAGACATGAAGACAATGAGCGACGTGCTTCGCGTTATCGGTTGCCGCATCAGCGGTGAAGCGCACCAGCTCAAGATCGACACCCGGGGAGCCGACCACCTGGAAGCTCCCTACGAACTGGTAAAGACCATGCGTGCGAGCTTTTACGTGCTGGGCCCCCTCGTTGCAAGATTCGGCCGCTGCCGCGTTTCGCTTCCAGGTGGTTGCGCGTGGGGCCCGCGCCCCGTCGACCTGCACCTCAAGGGCCTCGAAGCGCTCGGCGCAAAGATTACCCTGACCCGCGGTTACGTAGAAGCCACTTGCGACGGCCGGCTCCCCGGCGGTACGTTCCACTTCCCCATCTCGAGCGTCGGCGCCACGGTGAACGTCCTTATGGCCGCAACGCTCGCTAAGGGCACGAGCGTCTTGCAGAACGCGGCGCTTGAACCCGAAATCGACAACCTCGTCGACTACCTCATCGGCATGGGCGCCAAAATCCAGGGCCGCGGCACGCGCACCCTCACGGTGCAGGGCGTCGAAAGCCTCCGCCCCGGCAAGGGATTCACCATTCCCGACCGTATCGAGGCGGGCACCTACCTCTGCGCGGCCGCCATCACCCGCGGGCGCGTCAAGGTCACGAAGATTATCCCCGACCACATCGCCTCTACGCTGGACGCCTTCCGCGACATGAACTGCAAGGTCACCGTCGGTCCGGACTGGGCCGAAGTAGACGCCCGCGGCCAGGAACTCAAGCCTATCACCATCCAGACGCTCCCCTTCCCCGGATTCCCGACAGACATGCAGGCCCCGCTCATGGCGACCCTCGTATCGGTCCCGGGCAACAGCGTCATCCAGGATACCGTCTATAACGACCGCTTCAAGCACGTGGCCGAACTGCAGCGCCTCGGCGCCGACATCCAGGTCAACGGCAACACCGCGACCATCAAGGGCGGCACCAAGCTCGAAGGTACCGAAATCATGGGTAGCGACCTCCGCGCGACCGCAGGACTCGTACTCGCCGCGTTCATCGCCGAAGGCGAAAGTACCGTCAGCCGCGTGTACCACCTGGACCGCGGTTACGAAGACTTCGAGAACAAGATGGCGAAAATCGGCGCGACTGTCATCCGCCACAGCGATGACGAAGAAGACGACAGCTTCTAACGCACCAACAACATATCATCATTCGAACCAAACGATTTGTTCACTCGGATCGTTTGTTGACGCATGCATGGTCCGCATTTTCGTAAAGTTACGCGCCAGCGCAGCTAATGCATCACAATCGCCCTTGTTCTGCAAGTGCAACACCTGGCCACACCTTTTTTTCTTATAACGGAAAAAGAAGCTATAGCCACTCAAACCTCTTTGTAGCTCGAACGAGCCCTTATCGTACGTAAATCCCGTAACACGGTAATTCACCAGGCCCTTGAGAACTTCAGAAGAAACCTTTTTCGTGCGGTTGGTCAAAATGCAATACGGAATTCCCTTCGGGTATTCGTTCCTTTCCGGGAACGGGTTGAGATGGAAATACCAAATCTTTTCATACAGCGACATCTCCAACATGGCATTGCGCGCATCCGTTTCCGTCCTGAAATTTTTCAGCGCATCATTGGCACTGGCATCCACGATAGTCCACTTGTGTAGAAGCGGATTATAAAGAACTTTCAGCTTCGTGGGGTCATACGATTTGCTGTAACGCAGGGATTCCCTTTCGTCAACAAGGTAATTTTCCAAATAGAACGTATCTTGCGTTCCCGTCGTTTTCCCTTCTGTGAAAAAATCCACGGTAGCGTCGACAAGGTTTTCGAAGAAGTTTCCCACCTGTTCACCAAAGCTATCGCCATTGCCAACCAGGCCTCCTCCGTTATTTTTCAATCTCAAGACATGCAATTGTCCATGACGCATGTTGCGCTTATTTGAAGACCCCGAGATTCGATTCCTCAAGTCCCAATACGTCATCCCTTCCGGTTCTTCCGGGTAAACGCTTGCGTCCCCGTCGAACGAGAAATCAATCATGCTAGTTCCATCATCCTTCAAATAGGCAATCGCTTCCGTAGGATACGCATCGTATTGCGTAAGGCTATTGTTGTCCCTCGCGACGCTCCTGATTTGCCAGCATGCTTCATACCAGTCCTTGTCCTTCTCTTCCTGCGTCTGCATGGGGCAACCCTTCGCCATCCAAATATAATAGGCGCGGACCCTTTCATCCATGAACAAGCCTGCTCCATACCTATTCAGCTTAAACGCCATTACGCCATCGTTTGTTTTCCTCGAACCAAACCCGGTACTCAGATACATCGTACCGTACGGATCAAAACAGCCTCCCTGCGTACCGGCGCCAAACTTTATGCTTTCGCCCTTGCTGTTCTTGTACAGCATGATGCCTTTCGGCGTCAACAGCGAAAAGACGCGGCCTCTCCTGTTATTGAGATTACTGAAGTTAATCTTGTAGGCCATCACGGGAGAAACGCCCTCACCAAAATTATTCCCCAAGTGGGAATCACTCGTATACAGGCATTCATCCACCGGGTTCACGGCGCACCAGGCATGTCCATAAAACGGCCACACCCCGGGCTTCTCCAAGACTTCACTGCAAATGAAATCGAATGTTTTCGCCGAAAAAATCATAATCTGGGCATCGGCAGTACCATCCGGCTCATGCTGATAAGTCGGGATAAAAATGTAGCCCTTATAGCAGTCTATGTCGCCGAAATGCATTTCACCGACTTTCAAGCCAACCGGTTCCCCATCGCTAGTATAATACTTATAGCACCTCCGGTTCTCCTGACGACCTCTATTGTAGACAATGCAGTCGTTCACCTTGACTTCTTTTTTCGCCGAAGACTTCTTGCCGATTCTATTCCAGTCTACACGATGTATTGCACCGTAATTACGGTCGTATTTCTTTGTACCAGCGCCGTGTGATATATACCAATACACGCCATCGTTACAGATTCCCTGGACATCATTGCTGTAATCCGATTCGACGTTCCTGGGATCCGTGCACATTTTCGTAAAACATTGCGACATACTTGCTCCTTAAATCAATCATTTTTTTACAAGACGTCCAAAATATATACAACTTTGCACGTTTTTTGACGTATAAAATAACAAAATAAACAACTTTTTCACATAAAAAAATCCCGGCGGATAACCGTCGGGATTAAAAAACAACCAGGGGGCTATTACGGGGCAGACTTGATTTCGGCCTGCGGACCGCTTTCCAGGAGTTCCTGCAAGATTTCGGCAGCCTGTTCGAATTCGCCCGAAGAGGCGCACTTCTTGCTGTTCAGGATTTTCTGCAAGTACTGCTTTTGCAGATCTACTTCACCATCGGCTCCATGGAGGGAAGCGAGCTTGAACATGGCCGAGCACGTCTTCTGACCGTCCGGGAAAGCATCCGAGAGGCTCGTCAGAACCTTCTTTGCCTTGTCCACCTGCTTGGCGTCAATCAGGCAGAGCGCCATCCAGTAGAGCGAATTTTCAGCAAGTTCGCCCGTCTTCATCTGTTCGTACACCTGCTTGAAGCCGGAATAGGCCAGCTTGTACTCGCCGCGATGGTAGTCGGAACGCGCCGTGTTGAACATCGCCTCGGCTTCTACGAGCTTTTCGGCCTCCCGCTCAAGACTGTCCATGGACATGGGCGCCTGCGGGGCACCGCTCACCACGACCTTCTTCGCAAGAATCTTGTCGCTCTTGCCGAGGAGCATGTCAAGGCGGTAAATGATTTCTTCCTGGCGGGAATCGTTCCTTTCAGATTCGTCTCCCATGCGGCGCGCAAGCGTAGTGATTTCCGCCATCATGCGCTTCTGCATCAGGGCCGAAGCCTCCAGTTCCGCACGCAAGGAATCATTCTGCGCGCTGAGGTACTGCACGCTCGAATCCAGGTTACTAAGAACAGCGACCTGCACGTCGGTACCCACGTTCTTCATCTCCTGTGTACGGAGCATCGTGACCTGCGAGCAACCGGCGAGAACAAGCGCCATCGAGACCAATCCTAGAGCCAAAGATTTCATAGTCTTCTCAAATTAAAAAGTTGGTAAAGTGATATAGAGCCATCGGCCATGAACGCCGAGCAGCGATGATTGCTCACCACTCTCGACTCATTGCCTAAGGCGCCCTGCGCCAACGATCAGCAATTACTGCTTGATATTCACGCGGAAGTTCGCACGGCGGTTCTGGGAATAGGCTTCCTCAGTTTCGCCCTGGGCCTTCGGCGCTTCCTTACCGTAGCTGACCGATTCCATGCGTTCGTTTTCGATACCGTAGGCGGCGAGGAATTCCTTCACCTTCATGGCGCGCTTGGCACCGAGGGTAAAGTTATAGTCTTCGGTACCGCGGGCATCGGTATGGCCTTCGATGGTCAGCGTGAAGCGCTTTTCCTTGATCAGGAGTTCGCCCACCTGGGCCAGGAGTTCCTTGGCCTTTTCGGTGAGTTCAAAGCGGTCAAAGTCGAAGTACACATCTTCGCTCATGATCTGGTTGATAAGGGCTTCAAGGCGGGCACGTTCAGCTTCGAGGCGTTCGGCTTCGAGGCGGGCCTGTTCGGCAGCCAGGGAGTCGGCGTTCAGCACAGGCTGGGGAGCCGGAGCTTCGGCAGCCGGAGCCGGTTCAGCCGTCGGTTCCGTCTTGGGGGGTTCTTTTTTGGAGCAGCCTACAATGGCGAGACAGACTGCACAAGAGATGATAGCGAGTTTAGCGATGTGTTTCATTTAGCACCTTCTTTGGTTGTTTGTGAATTGTCTTCGTAGAACCACGACCACGTAGGCGCCGTATTTTCGCCGCCCTGCGTAATGCGTGTCACGTTCGCGCCGTCAAAGCGCATGATATAGATTTGATAACTGCCACTGCGGTTGCTGCTGAAAGCAATCAGCTTGCCGTCGGGCGACCAGGTAGGGTGTTCGTTGTTACCGGCGTTGTTCGTGAGCTGCATGATATCGCTACCGTCCAGCGCACAGGTATAGATGTTCATCTTGCCGTTGTCCATCGAAGTGTAGACGATGCGGTCGCCGCTCGGGGACCAGCTGGCGCGCTCGTTGTAGCGGCCCATGAACGTCACGCGGCGCAAGTCGCTTCCGTCCTTGCCCATCACGAAAATCTGCGGTCCACCGCCGCGGTCGCTCGTAAACAGGACTTCCGTTGCAAACGGACTCCAGGCGGGGCTCGTCTGGTTGCTTTTCAGATAAGCGAACTTGCGCGCCTTGCCCGATTCCATGTTGCCGACGTACAGGTCCGTCTTGCCGTCCTTCGTGCTGGAGAACAAGAGTTCACCCGTCTTGGGATTCACCGCCGGGCTGTAAGTCTGGTCAAACTGCGTAAACAGCGGCTGTTCCGAACGTCCGAAAGCCTTGGTGTAGAGCCTCGGGCGGTTCGTCTTGAAGTTCACGTACACAAGGCCCTTGTTGCCAAGCGTCCACACGGGCATCATGCTGATGCTCGTATCGCGGGTAATCTGCGTGCGGTGGAATCCGTCATAATCCGATACGACCACCTGCTTCACGCCCTCGATTTTAGATACGTAGGCCAGTTTCGTGCTCGCCACGCCGCGCTCACCGCAAAGGCGCTTGGTAACCTGGTCAAAGAAGGCGTGCATCGCGCGGCGCAGTTCACGCTGCGGAATCGTATAGCTTTCGCCCAAAAGCAAGTCCTTGCTCTTCGACACGTACAGATAGCATTCTACGCGCAACAGCCCGCCAGCCTTCTGACTCACCTTGCCCGTCACATAGTATTCGGCATGGTTCCTGCTGAACAGCGCCAAATTGAACTTGTCCGAAGCGACGACATCGAACCGCCCCGAAAGGTTGGCATCGCGGGTAACAATCTGGTGCGGCTTTTCCTCTTCCCACGTAATACCCTTCTTTTCTTCAAAGGGAATCACGCCCAGAGGAATCGTCTTGAAAACGGAAATCCCCACATCCACAGCAATCGTATCGATTGCCGCAAACGCGCCCGTCACAAGCGCACTCACAATCAAGGTAACCAAGACTACTGTTTTTCTCATTCTCATTCCCGTATGTCAAATCAGTTCGGAGTAAAGTTAAAGTTTAGTACAAGACTCGGGGCTCGGTAATTGGGCGGTAGCTCCGGGACCTTCGAAATCTGTATCGCTCGTACCGACAGGTGGTCCCAGGCCTTGTTCCCAGACGACCTCTTGAGGATAACGCCGGTTATCCCGCCAAATCGGTCTACGGAGAACTGCACCGTGGTCTTCGCGGAACGGTCCACCTTCAAATCTTTCGGCGGCTTGAAATTGCTCATGATAATCTTTTTCAGCTGTTCCAGGTAGACCTGCATCAGCGGATCCATGTAGACCGAGCCCACAGGATCGAGACTCGGAGCCTCTACCGCGGTCGGCAAGTCCATGTCGTCCACCGGGAAGTCGTCCACGGGCTCCTCCGGAGGTGGATCCGGTTCCGGCGGAACTTCCTCATGCACTTCCTCGGGCTTTTCCTTCGGTTCGGGCTTGATTTCGGGCGGGAGTTCCTTGTTCACCTTCGGCTTGGGTGGTTCCGTCTTGGGCTTCGGCGGAGGCGGTTCCGTGCGCGGAGGAGGCGGTGCAGGCGGCTTGGGCTGCGACACCTGGACCATTTCGAACACAGGAATCGGTTCCGGCTCGGGCTTGAGGTTCACGTAATGGAAAACGATACAGGTAGCAACGACAAGAAGGTGAAACACCACCGCACATACGATGATTTTCACAAGCGAGCTATCGATGCTCGACGCGAAGTACTTTATATTCTCGTCGTTCTGATTCATTTACCCGGTTTTTCTTTGGGGTTCATTGTCAAGAATCCCAGTTTCGTCACACCTAATTTCTGGACCTGGGTAACCACCTTCATCACCAGTCCGTAATGGACATTCTCGTCGGAATTGATAACCACAGCCATGTCGCCGTTCCAGAGGGACTTGAACACGCTGTTGAAACTGCTGAAATCCACCTGCATGTCGGCGATGTAGATTTCTTCATCCTTCGTGATGGAAACCTTCAGGAGCTTTTCTTGCTCCATAGTCGGGGCTTCGGCCTTGGGCAGGTCCACCTTCACGCCCTGGCTCATGAGCGGTGCAGAAATGATGAACACGATGAGAATCGAGAACACGATGTCAATCATGTTCGTGAGGTTCATCTCCTGCTTCAGTTCTTTTCCGCGGCTACGCTTCACTTAAGCCTCCTAGCCGGCAACTTCTTCCAGCGCGAGCAAGTCACCGCGCTTGAACAGGCTCAACACCTGAGAACCAAAGTTGAAGTAAGAAATTTCGTTCTGTCCGTTGCAGCTAGTGAAGTAGTTATAACCCGCAGAGGCCGGGATAGCGACGACAAGGCCGCCGACCGTCGTAATCAAGGCCATGGCGATACCGGGAGCGACAACGCTCAGGTCCGCAGAGCCATGCTGGCCGATCTGGAAAAAGGCAATCATGATGCCCCACACGGTACCGAGAAGTCCGAAGAACGGTGCGAGGTTCGAGCAAGAAGCAAGGAAGCCGAGATAGCGGTCTTCGGTAAGGCGCAGGCCTTCGATGGAGCGCTGGATGGTATCTTCCAAAAGGGAGGCGCGGTGCTGGATGGAGTCGTAGCTAACGAAGTTACTGAACTTGGACGCTTCCTTAAGCACTTCTGCGGTCAGGCGGCGGAGCGCGCTATCATCGCCGGTCTCGCAAAGCCCCTGCAGCTGGACAAACTGGGTCACGGTGCTAAACTTGCGGAAAAATTCGGCATTGGCGCGCTTGCTCTGGCGGTACGCGATGTACTTCACAATAATAATGCCCCAGGAACCGAGGGACATGACCGCCAAAATACAGAGCACTACAATCGTGGCGATGTCGGACTGCATCACCATCTGGACTATAGGAATGGAATTGTTCAAGAGAACCTCCCAAAAGGCTGTTTAACTACATAAGAAAAATGTAGCAAATTCATCCCGCGGAAAAGTCGCCGAAAAGAAAAAAAACTTGTACAAACAGCGTTTAGCAGGGAGGAGGGGCTAAAGGCTTTTCGGATGGAAGCTTTTACGGTGTGCCGGGGTAAATCCGAGTTTACGTATGGCGTCAAGATGGGCCTTGGTCCCATAGCCCGCATGGACCTCAAAACCGTAGCCCGGATAAGTTTCCGCTAGTTTGTCCATATAGCGGTCACGGAACACCTTCGCCAGCACGGAAGCCGCAGAAATGCTCGCAATCCGGCCGTCGCCCTTCACTACGGGCATCTGCATTTCCGCCGGGACGCCTCGGATCATGAGGTTTCCGTCGACGGCGATGAAAATGGTTAGGTCGGCAAAGGAGCCCTTCACTTCGATGGGAATTTCGGGAGCGGTTTCGTTCAAGCCGGGCATCCCCAACGCCTGCAAGGCCCGGCGCATCGCCAAAAAGTCCGCCTCGAGGATGTTCATGCGGTCAATTTCTTCAACAGAGGCGCTCGCGATGGCATAGCAGGCGCAGGCGTCCTTGACCGCGTCAAACATGGCTTCGCGCTTAGGTCGCGTGAGTTTCTTGGAATCGTTCAGTTCCGGCATAATGTCCGGAGCCTTCAGCACGGCGGCACAGGCCACCACAGGCCCGGCGAGCGGACCACGGCCCACTTCGTCCACGCCAACCAAAACAGCCCCTTCCCTGCCAACCGAAGAAAAGAGGTCCAACGAAGCTGCGCCCCCCATGGAAACCGGATTCGCCACGAACTTGCGCATGGCGATTTCCCCTTCGACCGGGGACTTCACGTTTTCCAGGAATGCGGGCAGCTTGAATTTCATAGATTAGTTGTTAGTCATTAGTTGTTGGTCATTAGTTAAATACTCACGGCGAAGCCACCAAGCAGAGGCCAATGACCATTGACCAATGACTAATGACCCATTTCATTATAGTAGTCTCTTATCGTCTTCCAGTACAGATTGTGTTCCTGCTCGAGCACACGGGCGGCCAGCACCTCCGGCGTATCGCCTTCCAAAACCGGGACCTTCGCCTGGGCCAAGATTCGGCCCTTGTCGATTTCTTCGCTCACCAGGTGAACCGTCGCTCCGGATTCCTTCTCATGGGCGGCCACCACAGCCTCATGCACGTGGATGCCCCAAAAACCCTTTCCCCCGTACTTGGGCAACAGCGAAGGATGGATATTCAGAATCCGGTCGGGCATACGCTGGATCATGCATACCGGCAAAGCCTTCATATAGCCGGCCAAAATCAAAAGATCCACATCGTACTTATTGAGCACCTCCATCATCGCCGCTTCATAATCTGCGGCAACCGGGTGCGTCTTCCCCGAAATATGGTACACGGGAATCCCGTATTCTTCCGCATGAGCGGCTGCACCACAATTCGCATTATTCGTAATCAGAAACTTGCACTGCGCTTCGAGGTCACCCTCGCCAATGTGCTCTATAATCGCCTTAAAGTTGCTTCCACCACCGGAAGCCATCACGCCAATTTTAAACATGGGGCCAAAGATAGAAATTTCAGCAGCCATTAATGACAGGGAAACGCTTCCAATAGCTTATTTTTCTCGGGCAAACAGCTCATCCCGCTTTCATCAGCGGAGCACATTTCAAAATCCGTCCTGGCATCCAACGGGTAAATAACGGATGCTGGGTCTCTTTGCACCCAAAGTATGCGAAGAGCACTATCGTAACATATGCCCACAGGAGTAATCACCCCCGTGAGTCCGAATCTTTCCGTAGCCCCTAACTCCGAGTGGAGTCTATTGACACGCAAATAGGCTTGCTCCATTCGGTAAAGGTGAACCGGATTTTCATTACGGTAAACGGCATTTACCACGCTCTTTTCCGGCATAGTCGCCGTCATCGCCGCAACCCCCGCCGTTGGAGGAAGGATAAAGAGCCATGCCGTAGACCACATCAGCGTCATGACACCGGCACTAACCGCCATGCCGCCCATCCAGGCGCCAAATTCAACATTCTTTTTGCGCCCTTTCACCTGGACCACCGTATCGATTACCGTATGCCCGACAAAGGTCACCTTTACGCGGTGCGCACCCGTATCCAAATCGATAATATTGTCCTTCCCCTGCACGATCTTGACAAGAGTATCCACCTGCGCCACGTAGACATTGCTTGCCGAAGGGGTACTCACCCTAATGGCTCCCTTGTCATAGCCGGCGCAGCCACCAAGCAGCATAAGGCAGAATAAAACGAGTAAATAAATCAACCGAACCATGCTACCCCCCTAAAACCAGAAACCTATCGAGGAATTGCCCGTCACAACCAACTGGTCCATATTAACAGGGGTCAAGAACGTCGCACCGCTAGTAAACTTCCAATGGTCCGTAATCCAGACGGACAAGCCGATATACTGGCTTATGATTTTCGGGAAATCAAAGAAGGTATCAAAGTCTTCATAACTTTCGGATATGGGAAGTTCACGGGTTCGCCATGGCGCATACAACGCCGGCGAGTAAGTCACGCCGAAAGAGCCATAATAGAGCGAGGCATAGCCTCCGAACGCCGATACGAAATGGCCGATATACTTGTCGGAATACCTGTACTCGCCATATTCATCTCCGAATAGGTCATAAACCCTTTGCTTGTAACTGTACTTTCCCTCGCCGAATCCATAACCGATATCCCCATACGCCCCAAATTCGTAGTTCTTATCATTCATCCCAAAAATGAACCGGCCTTGCAGGTACTTGCTGACACCGACTCCTACACCTGCGATAATTTTTTGCCACTTGTACAAGTGCGTATAAGAAGCCATTACCGGGAAACGGTCCAAATTATACCGGAACTTTATCCGGCTCTTTGTGAAATAGCAATCCTTCGCTTCACTATCGCAATCTTCCGGTTCATTGTAAAGCCCGTGAATACGCATCGACCGGTCCGGAACATAGACTCCGGAGAGGGTTATATTACTGATACCCGAATTTTCTTGAAGGTTCTTGCCGACACCAACAAAATTGTGGTAAGCAGGGGCTTCGAAATCCCCCTTGTACAAGCTCATTTCCCTTATAGTGCAGCCGCTCATCAAAACAGAAAAAGCCACAGCACAGAATAACAAAATCCTGTTCATAGTTACTCCCCCAAAGAGTCCTTTTATTTATGGTCGATTCCAGGAGGCGTTCGCAAGTAGTAAATAACGCAAGGGACTACAACCGAAAGGATATAGACCGCGGCGCTCAAGTAGACGAACCAGGATTCGAAAGTGACTTCGATAGGGACAAAAAAGGCTTTTACCGCCATAAAGGCGACAATGACCAACAGTCCGGGAATCATGTGGGCAACGAGCTTGTTCATAAGCTAAAAGATAGTACAATTTTTTTCAAGGTTCCGTTTTGTAAACACTTTTTTGTTGTTCGGCATTACCACGGCCCCTAGAATTTTTAATTTTTATCCGGAAAAATTAAACCCTCATCATGGAACCTACTATGAGGGCCTCGCCGTGGAATTTATCCAGCCCTGGTACACCCCGCTTTCTACGACTCCCTCTACCACAGGTATTGCTGTCGGCGGTATCGGCTCGACATTCACCGCCACGCCTGCTGGCACCACTCCCGTGATGAACGTGATGCCGGGCGTGCAGGTCCGCACCGAAAAGCCCGCAGACCTCCGCTTCAACAACTTCTTCTTCCGCGAATCCGTGATTGGCGCGAAGGCCGCGCTTGAAATTGGCGACTTCGCCGGCTTCACGCAGATGCTCGCCAAGTACCCGCTCGTGGACGCGAAGGGCGAAGCACTCTTCAGCGCCGCTGAACTGGCCAACCAGAAGAAGGCCGAGGCCAAGCTCAACAAGGCCATCGCCGAAAAGGATTTCTTCAAGAACAACGCCGCCGCGTTTGAACGCTGGCACATCGAATGGAGCGACCGCACCGCCGCCCTCCTGAACAAAGCCGGAGCCGAACTCAACCGCAGCGCCGTCATCGACTTCTTCAACGGTGTCGTTGGTGAAAAGGTTGTGCGTCAGGGCGCCCTCACCGCCGCTTGGGCAAACGACTCTGAATTCCTGGGCCAGGCCGGTTACGATGCCGCCAAGATGCAGTACGCCGCCCTCTACCCGGTGAGCGAAACCAAGTACGAAGGCAAGGGCGTGCAGATTACGAAGACCCAGTCCAGCTACGTGACTCCGGGTGACGAACGCCTCTCCAGCCTCCCGGTGAACGCCACCGTGTTCACTCTCGAAAATACCACCAAGGAAACCCGCGAAATCACGATCGTGCAGGTGCAGGACTGCATCGCCGGTTACATGGCCAAGAAGGACCGCCAGGGCGTTCAGGATTCGAGTTTCGTGCTCGTTCCGTCCGCACGTTTCCCGAAGGGCGTGAAGTTCAGCAAGCAGGCTAATGATGGTCGCGAAGTCCGCGGTCTCGAATTCTACAACGAAAAGCCGCTCGCCGAAAGCGACTTCAACGGTTGCATGGGCATGTCTGTCGCTTGGAACAAGAAGGATAACCTGAACGTTTCCGTGAAGCCGATGTTCTACCAGGATGACGCCGCCTCCGTGCTGAAGGGCGCACTCCGCAGCGGTCGCGTTTGCGAAGCGTGGGTCAAGAACGTCTACAGCGGCCGCGAAACGATGGCCGGTGCCATCGCCGTTACCGCCGTCTTGAAGCCGAAGCAGAAGGTTTCTTTCCAGTTCAACCTGGTGCTGGACTTCCCCGAAATCAAGCTGAACAAGCTCACTTCCGCCAAGAAGTACACGACATTCTTCCCCGAAGCTTATGGCCGCGTGGGTGCCATCCTCGAAGAAGCCCTCGCCGCCGACAAGAACTTCGACGCTCGCCTCAAGGCATTCGAAGCACTCGTCCCGAAGAAGGCTGTTGCAAAGCTCTACAAGACTGCCGCCAAGCAGGACGAATTCAAGAGCCTCGCCCTCAACACGCTCAGCTTCCTCGCCGAAGCCACCGTGTGGGACAAGGACGACCGCTTCCTCGTCCGCGAATGCGCCGACTATCCGTTCTTCAACTCCCTCGACGTTTACTTCTACGGCAGCTTCAGCCTGATGGCCCTGATGCCGCGCCTCGACGGCGTGGTGATGAAGCGCTTCGGCGATGCGATTCTCGCCGTGAACGACAACCGTCGCCGTCACCACGAATACGTGAACCACCCGTTCGCCGACCTGCCGGACCCGAAACTCGAAGGCCCGCGCGCCGTGCGTGGCGCCGTGATTCACGACCTCGGAAGCCCCTTCGATGCCGAACCCGATGCCTACGACTGGCACAACGTGAAGGAATGGAAGGATCTTGCTCCGAAGTATGTGCTGATGGTTCTCCGCCACTACGTAAAGACGCAGGATATCGAAAACCTGAAGGATTGCAAGGAAGCCGTCTACGCCGCCATGGAATACCTCGAGAAGATGGTGAACGAGGGCGAAAACTTCCCGCTCACCCACGGCACCGACGACACCTTCGACAACCTCTCCAGCCACGGCATTTCCGTGTACTGCGGTAGCCTCTGGATTGCTGGTCTCCGCGCAGCCGCAAAGATTGCCGAAATCCTCGGCGACAAGCAGCAGGCAGACACCTGGAACGCCAAGGCCGACGCCGCCAACAAGGAATTCGACGAAGCCCTGTGGGACGAAGCCGAAGGCTACTACCACTTCTTCGTGACCCCGATGGAAGCGAAGGACGTGGTTGCAGACAAGCTCCCGCAACTCGCCGACGCCATCAAGGACACGCTCGCCATCGACGGCAGCGACGTGAAGGCCGCCCTCAAGACCATCAACGAATGGCTGAACTCTGGCGAAATTCCGAGCGACGTGGAACTTTCCAAGAACGAACTCCGCGGCCTCAAGAAGGCATGGCTCACCGCCCAGTGCAAGGACGCCTTTACCGCCAGCTGGAACGCAAAGATTGCCAACGACTGCGACGATGTATTCGCCGACACGATGCT
>CACXKY010000048.1 GCA_902768325.1 Fibrobacter succinogenes | reverse complement strand
TTACTCGCCCACTTGATAAAGCCGATGGTTCCGCCCACTACGGCGCCCGCCAAGAAGCCCACAGCCGCGACGCCGACGCCAATCCAAACCGCTTTGCCAAGGTCGTCCTCGAATTCCTGCTCCTGCTCCGACAGGTCGCCATCATCCTTGTCCGACGAAGCCGCACCGGCCGCAACGAACACGACCATCCCGGGAATAGCAAGCGACGTTCCCGCATTCACGCTATAGCGAATCACGGGATTCGGGTTACTGCTCACGGCGCACCCGACAAGCGAAAGCGCAAGCAACAAGCATATGAGCGACTTCAGGAATTTCACGCCCCAAATATAATGAAAAAGCCCCGCGGGTGCGGAGCTTTCTACATAAATTACAGCAAAGGCTTACGGGTTCATGCAACCGGCGCTCGGATTTACCCAGCCCTCTTCTTGAGGTGCTTCACCTGCCTTCCAGCAATGGAGCGTGTCGAGCACCCCGCCTTCGTATGTGGACCAGTCGGTCACCTTCTTGATGTTGGTTTCGTTAGTGGTGTTGATTCGGCTTGAATAATGATCGATCAGGTACTGCGGGCATTCCACTTCCTCGATGTAGTAAGTCGGATTGTCTGCAGCCATGTACCAGTCGGCAAACCAGTGGCAACCGCGCAAGAGGTTCGGGAGGCCGCCGTCAGCGAAAGCAGCATCGCACATATCCTTGACGCAGGTCTGGTAACATTCCAGGGAGCCTTCGGTACCGCAGTTCGTGTTTTTCTGGCATTCCGTAAGGAACCCGCCAAAACCAGCGCCCCAGTTAAAGCCGGCGCCCTTGTTCACCTGGGTAGAGAGAGCGTCAAAGGCACCCACGCCGCCACCCGGGACCATCAAGTCGAACTGGCCAGCAGGCAGATTGCCGTTACCGCTCGCCACATCGTTACCGATATTAGAGGCCATCACCACCAGGTGCTTACCCTTAAGCGCCTTATGGGTCGCCTTGGGCGGGTTCTGCTCGAACTCATCCTTGAAATGACCATCGTACTGCAAGTGATAGCACTTGCCACACCTGCTATCGGCTGTACCCGCAACGTAGGCGTAAGCAAGAGTGTCATTCACGGCAATAGGTGCCATGTCCGTGCAGGTGAACACGCCCTTTTCCTTTTCGTCGCCACAGGCACTTCTAGTACCTTCGTAACCGAACCAGGACTTTGTTACGTTGCCCAAGGTAAAGGTAGGGACTTCCACATCGTGAATGTTGCAGTTACGCGCAGTGCCATAAGTGGAAAGATAGGCCTCTTTGGAAGTCATGCTTGCGCGAGTTTTATCATTCTCGCTTTCCGCAATCCAGGAGCAGTGCGGCTTGCAGGCGTCCCAATAGCGGGTATTCCAGCCACGCTTTGCCGTAGCGCTGATATCCTTGGTATATTCGGCCGGAGGCGGGCCGTAAGAATCAAGCGTCGGGAATCCGCTCGCGTCGAGTTCCGGTTCATTGCTGCTGGAGCTTTCGGGAACAACGTCGGCGCTGGAACCCGGAACTACGGAACCGCTGGAGCCAGGAACTGCGTTACTCGATGTCGGATTGTCGGGATTCGCTGAAGAACCGGGATTCACCGTACCGCTCGAGCCGGGATTCACGGAACCACTGGAGCCCGGAACCGCATCGCTCGAAGCAGGCGTTGCATCGGACGAATTAATCGGGTTGTCAATCTCACCTGTACCCGGGTTATTGCCCACCGGATCGGTAGCCTTGTCCAAAGTAGCGTCGTCGCCGCAAGCGCAGATCATGGCGACCGCGCCGGCAACAATTATCGTCTTGAACATTTTACGTTTCATAGAACCTCGTTACGGAGCGCAACCGGCACCCTTGCCATTCGGATCGTTCGGATTCTCGCCATCCTTCCAGCAGTAGACCGTATCGAGCACGTCGCCCTTCTTGTAGTCAGACCAGTCGTCATGCCAACGCCAGCGGTTTTCCAAGGTCGTATTGAAAGTCGTCAGGTAGTGGTCAATCAAGTACTGCGGGCATTCCACCTCTTCCCAGTTGTACGTCGGGTTGTCGGCCGCCATGAACCATTCGGCATACCACTTGCAGCCGCGCAACAGGTTCGGCCAGTCCTTGAACACTTCGTCACACTTCTTGATAACGCACTGCTGGTAGGCTTCCACGGTATTGTCCCAACCGAGGCTCTGCTGGCATTCCGTGAGGAATCCGCCACCGTTTGCACCGAGGCCGCTAGCAGGCACGCCAATCTGCGTCGAGAGCGCGTTGAACGCACCCACGCCACCGCCCGGAACCATCATGTCGTACTGGCCCGCTTCCACATCGTGACCGATATTCGAGGCCATCACAACCATGTGCTTGCCCTTGAGCGCCAAATGCGTTTCCTTCACGTCGTTCGCATGGTTGCCACCATTGAATTGCAGGTGGAAGCACTTGCCGCATCCGCCACCGAACTGTGCGCCCGGAGCCGCGACGTAACCATAAGAAAGATTTTCCGTCACCTGGATAGGAGCCATGTCGGTGCAAGTGTAGGTGCCGCCAGCGTTATTGTTGACGCAGGCGCTGTTCGTGCCCTCGTAACCCATCCAGTACTGCTGTACTGCATGGCCAAGAGTAAACGCCGGAACTTCGACGTCGTGGATATTGCAGTTACGGGCAACAGTACGGCCCGCCTGGTAGGCAGCCTCGCTCGTAGTATCGACGCTGCTGAGCCAGGAACAGTGCGGCTTGCAGGCGTCCCAATAACGGCTGCTCCAGCCCGTCTTTCCGTTGTTCAGAATGTCCTTGGTATATGCAGCCGGAGGATCGCCGTAAGACTCGAGAGTCGGGAATCCGTTCTCGTCGAGGTCCGGGTCCTTGCTGCTGGAGCTTTCAGGAACAACATCGGCGCTGGAACCCACGACAGAGCCGCTGGAACCCGGCTGGGCCACGCTCGAACCGGGATTCGTCCCTGCACTGGAGAGCGGGGCCGATCCGCTGGAAAGCGGAGCGTCCGCGGAACTCTGGTTGCCGTTGGACTGCGGGACCGTAGCGCTGGAGGCAGGGGCCGCAGCACTGCTAACCAGGATTTCACCCGTATCGGGATCCTTCGTCGCATTGGCAGGGCACTTCTGGAGAGCATCCAGATCTGCCGTCATAAAAAGTTCGCCATCCTGGAAAATATTGGCCGTGGAACCTTCTATGACAAAGTAGGCATTCGATACAGTTTCGCCAGCCTGGTCGATGAGCTTTCCCTGGCCAGCCAATGCTGTCGCTTCGTCCAGGACCCAGTATCCAATTTGACCCATTTCAAGCACCCAGCCTTGGCCGAACACGGCGTACTTCGCACAGGCAGACTGAGTCGCATTCTCTGCAGGAGTCCCTACATCGGAACCGGAATCGTCACCACAGGAGCAAATCATCGAAACCATTGCAGTGGCGGCAAAAACCTTGAATAGATTGTTTTTCATAAATCCTCTTGTAGCCATTCCAAACATGTTTTTTGCTTCCCTAAAAAATAAATCCTGCACCCCTGATTTCAAAGCGAAAACATGATATTTAAACATTAAATGTTCACAAAACGTGCGCTAGAACACCAAAAAAGGCCGCACTTGACGTGCAAGCCTTTTTAGTCATTGGTCACTAGTCATTAGTCACTAGCCTTAGTTAGGCGACAAAGTCGCGACTATATCAACTAACAACCAATGACCAACTACTAATGACTAGTCCCTGAACTTCACCTGCTTGGTGCCGGCGACGACTTCGCCGATCTGCACCCACTTCTCGCCCTTGGCTTCGAGGTGGGCGACCACTTCGGCCTTGTCTGCCGGGTCGATGAAGATGAGCATGCCCATGCCCATGTTGAAGGTGGAGTACATCTCGTCCTTCTCCACGGAACCGGCCTGCTGGATGAGCTTGAAGATCATCGGCGGATCCCACGTGGTACGGTCAATAATCACGTCCACGTTGTCCGGAAGGATACGCGGGATGTTGCCCTGGTAGCCCGAACCCGTGATATGGGCGAGACCCTGGATAATCTTCTTGTTGCAGAGGTCGATGAGGCTCGGGTAGTAGCTGCGGTGCGGAGTCGCGAGCGCTTCGCCGATCGTCTTGTCCATGCCGTCGACGAGAGTGTCCACCTTGTAGCCGGCCACTTCGAACAGCACCTTGCGGGCGAGAGAATAGCCGTTGGTATGGAGGCCCGTAGAAGGCAGGCCGAGGATGATGGTACCCGGCTTGATCGACTTCCCGTCAATGATGTTTTCGCGTTCCACGACACCCACGATCGTACCGGAAATGTCGTAGTCGCCCGGACCGTAGAAGCCCGGCATTTCAGCCGTTTCGCCACCAATCAGGACGAGGTCGTTTTCGCGGCAAGCCTTGGCCATACCGGCAACCAACTTGTCCATAACGCCCGGTTCCAGGCGGCCCGTAGCCACGTAGTCCAGGAAGAACAGCGGGCGTGCGCCCTGCACCAGGATATCGTCACAGCAGTGGTTCACGATGTCCTGGCCCGGCAGTTCGTGCGTGCCCATCTCGATATCGACCTTGAGCTTCGTGCCCACGCCATCGACGGAACTGACCAGCACCGGGTCCTTCATGCCCAGGTGGTTCAGCGTAAAGAGGCCGCCGAAGTTGCCGACGTCACCGAGGACGCCCTGGTTGAATGTAGTACGTACGGATTTCTTGACACCGACCATTGCTTCATCGGCACGGGCCAAGGATACTCCTGCGTCTGCGTAATTCATCTTTTTTCCTTTGCCCTAAAAGCGGGCACTTAGTTCTGCCCTATTTCTGGGCACTTTGTTTTTCATCAAGATTTCTGAGGGCATCCAAAATGAGGCTCGTCGTGTCGGACATCTGGTTGATGTTCACGATATCGGGCATCAAGTGGGTATCCAGCTTAAAGAGCGAGTCGTCACCCCAGGAGAGGATCTTCTCGAGGGCATCCGGACCCGCCAGTTTGCCACACTTGGCACAGCAGATACGGCCTTCCTGGAACGCCACGAATCCGGATTCACCGTTGGCTTCGCAAATCACGGTACCCGTAATGCGGCTCTTTTCCATAGTCTGGGCAAAATCGATAAACGGCAGCACCTTGCCCGAAGCGAGCAGCGAGAGGCGCTGGAACTCGTCAAAAGCCTTGTTCTTCGCGCGCAAGTTATCCGCCACCACCTTGTAGAGGTAGACCATGATAGTCGGATTCTTGTCGAGGAACTTCACGAACTCCGCCTTCGGAATATGCAGCACGGTGCACCCGTCTTCGGCGGCAATGATCGTATTACTGGTCGGTTCGTTACAGATGATGGACATCTCGGCAAAGCAGGCGCCGCTTTCCACATGGGCGATGACGCTGTAATGGCCGTCGGGCAGGATCTGGCCGCAAACCTGGGCGCGCCCGCTCTGCATCACGCAGAACGACTTGCTTTCCGTACCGCCTTCCAGGATAATCTCGCCCGGTTCGTATTCACGGAGTTGGGCATTCAGCAATAAAAAGTCCGCACACTCTCTCGGCACCTGCTGCAAAAAAGGTACTTTCGCCTCGTAGCTGAGGGCGATCCATTCACCAATTCCAGTAGTAGTCTTCATCATGGTTAAAAATTAAAAATATTTCGGTACCACGAGGCGCCCGCCTGCCCCGATTGGCCCCCCGAAACGCTCCCATTTTCCGCAAACAGGCAACCGTGCAAATCCGCGATCAGCTTTACGGGCCGTGCGACCGCGCTCTCGTAAAAGTCGTTCCCGCCGCCGGGCCCCTTCCGCCCGTCATTCTGGCAGACTCTCTTGTCCCGGAACGCCTTCAGCGCCTTCACACGCGGTTCCGTCGCCAGCACCTCCTCGACCGACCCGAACGCCCCCGGGTTCACCCACACGTCCGCGCTGTCGGCCAGGAGCATCACCTCTTCGAGCGAAAGCTTCAGCTCGCGGGTCGTATCGCCTTCCCACAGGTAGCGCCCGCCCGCCGCCTTCACCAGGTGCGCCGTGTAGCTCTTGCCGCCAGGCGCGTACCATACGCCTCCGTAGGCCATGCCCGCGATGACACGGGGGGAAGTTTCCCCCTCGCTCCTGCCGCCCGCGGCATCCGCTACCCCCTCTGCGGGGGCCACCCCCGCAACGCCCCCTTTGTTAGACGAGAGACGAGAAGCCTGCCCTGAGCCTGCCGAAGGGGCGAGAGACGAGAGATAGTCTTCTTTAGTTTGTTCGTAAATAGCCGCCGCAAGCGAATCCACGCCGAACAGCATTCCGTACAACTTAATCCACTCGATCTTAGCAAGCGGGTTATCTTCCTGCCATTCCGACGTGACCAGCAGCGGAATCCCCAAAGTCTGCAGGCGGTCGTAATCGTCGTAGCTGCCGCCGGTCGCAAACGTCATCACCAAGTCCGGCTTGAGCGCCAGGACCTTCTCGAGCGAAATCGTCGGCCCGTTCCCGACCTCGGCGACTTCCCCCGCCGCGACGCGGGCATACAGGGCGCTATCCACCACGTACTTCCCTTCGCCCACGCCCACGATGCGGTCCGCGATACCCAACCGCGTCATGAAGCCGATCTGTGCCGAAGAAAGGATGACCACCCTCCGGACAGGCTTTTCGACCGTCAGGCGGTAGACGACCGTGTCCTTCCCGATGAACGAAAGCACCTCGATTTCGCCGTTTCCGCAGCGGTGCCCCAAGTGCAAAAGGCGGCTATGGCCCATCGGCTCCCAGACCGCCTCCTCGGCACACGAACTGGGCGCTTTAGCCTCCGGGGAACGCCCCTGAAACACCCAGACCAGGGCCGCCAATACCAAAAAAGCGCAAAAAACGGCCAACCGCCACCCCAGGAACGGCCTCAAAAATGCACGTAAATTGTTGATTTTTAACATCTTATGAAATTTTCCCCTACACATATCCCGAAGATAATGTATTTTATAGACTGGATTTTGATAAAGTCGGAGTCTTTATGAAGACAAAAATAACTTTCGTTGCCGCCCTGCTGTGCGCACTGATATTCGCCCCTAGCGTCCTTGCCGATACGGAAGAAGGATTCTACGAAAAGAACCACATCCGTGGGTTCATATCTCTCGGCGGCGACTACCGCGGCATGTTCAAGGAATTCCGCAACTACGTGAACCAGGTCGCCTTCGGTAACGGCTACCACGTCGTCGAGGACGGCGACTCCACGGAGCTCTACGCCGGCAAGATCAACTACGCCAAGTTCGACGACTACTACCTGGGCCTCCACCTGAATATCGGTGCCCAGTACAAGCAGTTCCTCACCTGGTTCGACATCAACTTCATGCCCACCCAGATTTCCGAACGTCCGCATTCTACCTATACCACCACCTCCGAAAGCGGCACCTCCATCAAGTTCCCGCTGTACGACGTCCGCTGGTTCTGCTACGGCGCCGACTGGATGTTCGGCTGGAAGCTCTTCGGCGAAGACATGCCCGTCAACCTGATTCCCGCCGTCGGCTTCGGTTTCAACCTTATCAACTTCCACTTCGCCTCTAACTTCGACCTGGAAAACGATGACGGCTCCTACACCGGCCTCCGCGACCGCTACTACAGCACCATCGCCTCCACGTTCAACTCCGAACTCGAACTCCGCCTGGAAATCAGCCAGTTCGCCATCGGTGTCTACGGCGGCTACCGCGCCGTGCGTTACAACGAACTTAACGTCGAAGGCAACAACCTCGAAACCGCGTTCGGCAAGTACGATACCGACAACGTCGGCGATACCTGGTTCGTCGGTCTGCGCCTCACCTGGATTTTCCTGAGCGACTGGCAAGAAAAGCAGAACAACAAGTTATAGAATACTCGCTCCCACCTAAAGGTGGCCATGCCCACATAAGTGCTAAAGCACTAAGTGGTCAAAGGTCGTAACCACGCCTCGTTAATACGAGGCGTTTGTTGCTCACGGAGACCGTTCGAGCTAGAATCCCTATAACATTTCTTATAAAGAAAAGCCCCGTTTGACGGGGCTCTTTTTTTATCGCAAGAAAAGCCCTACGCGGCCGTCCGACACGGGAGGGTATTTGTTTGCCACCTGCTCCATCGCCACGTAGTAGTCGCACGCCTCCCTGAGCCCGGTATCCGTCTTCCAGCTGACCCAGCGGTCCGCCTTGGGGTACGCGAAGTTCCAGCCCAGCACCAGCGTGCGCACGCCCACCGTCCGCAGCCGCTCCGGGAACACCGAGTACTGCCCCTGCGTACTGAACAGCACCGCCACGTCCATACGCCCGAACGACGCCAGCGTGAGCGCATCCTCGATAAGCCCCATGTTCGGACTAAAGCGGTCGCCGCCAATGCTTTCGGCGTAATGCACGTTGAACCCGCCGTGGTGCAGCTCCCGCTCAAGCCCCTTCAGCCCATACGAAGCGCTATCTTCCCGCGGTTTCTTGTACGGATGGTAGTAATGGCATTCCATGGTGCAGAACGACCGCTTCGGCGAAAACAGTTTTAGCGCCTCGTGGCGCGCCCAGCTCCTAAGCCCGCGGAAATCGAGCCGCGTATGGTACGGGTGGAAAAAGCGGTAGTACTCGTTTACTTTCTTGAGCGTAAAGCCGTCTACAAAAAAGGCGATACGCAAGGGCATCTTCGGTGTCATCATTTTCTCCATCTTAAAGGTGACTACCCTTTAAAACGGATTTTTGCCGCGAGATGTGCCTAAAAAATTTGTTTACAATGAATTTGTTATAAAAGCTTGCGCGACTTGAGGTCGTCCATCAGCGAGCCGGGCATCCAGCCTTCAAGCGCCTTGTAGCTTTGGGACTCGAGCTTCTTGCGGAACTCTGCCGCCTTCGCCTTGTCGCCCGCGTCGTGGTAAATGCGGATGAGGTTCAGCACCGAACACCAGTAACGGATAGATTCGCCGGTACGCTTCTTGTAGTCCGCGGCGCTCTTCTCGTATATCGCGGCCGCTTCCTTGTAGCGCTTGAGCCTGTACAGCATATCGGCCTTGATCTGCAGCATCACCGGATGGTTCGGCGCCTTCTTTAGCCCGCGTTCCGAAAGCTTGAGGCCCGTACCGAAATCTTCCTTGTCGTAGTACATCCAAATTAACGGCGTCAAGAAAAGCGGCCAAAAACGGGCGGACTTTTTCGAGGCGCTGTCGAGGACGGCCAGGTATTCTTCGCGGTGGTCCGACTTGAAGGGCACCCAGCTAAAGCTCTTGTCCACGTAGTAGGCGTAGATGGCATAGAACGCGCGCGCTTCCTGCTCCTTGGCATTTTCGAACATCTTCGCCGCCGAGCGCGTCTGTAGGGCGCCCTTGAGGGAATGCCCCTGCTCGCTCTGCACATAGCCCATCTCGAACTTTCGCAGCGCATCCCACAAGCCCTGGGCCCTGCACTTTTCCAAGTTCTTGCCCGCTTCCATGAGTGCCGCCGTATCGCCGCGGTCATCGTACATGCTAATGCGCACAATGCTTTCGATAACGCAGCCCGCCGGCTCGTTTACGCTACGCAGTTTTTTCGCAGTCGCAAGCGCATCGCCGTACTGCAGCGCCATCGTCTGCGACGTCACCGCAGCAGCCAACTTCGAAAGCGAATCGGGCAGGGCGAGCGTCAGCGGGGCGCCAAAAGAGAAGGCGGCAAATACAAGCAATATGGCTACGGTACGGAACATCATGCGCAAAAATAACAAAAGAGGCGCCCCGAGGCATAATCCAAAATGGAATAAACATCAAAAGCGCAAAAGCCCCAGCCGCCACTGCAAGAACAAGCATTTAATCCATTTATGCTCAATAAGTTAGCTTAACCCCCGAAAGGCTCGATTCGCCTGCAGCCCTTATACGGCGCGGGTTAGAGCGCGGTGCGTATGATTTATATCACTTGCCTTACGGAAGGGTCAAAACGTATAATACAGGTAAGGATTCACTCTGGAGGTCAACCATGAAACTGCTCCACAAAACATCCGCTATCCCTTTTTACCTGATCCACACGGGCTTCCAGGCGTTCAAGTGCCGCCTCCGTGAAATTCTCTCCGCGACAAGCGGACTCACGCTCGAAGACTACATCGACGACGAATCGCTCTGCACCTATTACAGGAACGGGGATTCTCCCGAATACATCGCCGCGGCCATCATCGGCCCGGACATGGATATCGATTCGGGTTACGAACCCGACGAAGACCTTGCAGATGCCGGCTAGTCCGGCCTACTTCTTGTCGTCCTTGGACTTGGCGGCTTCCGCGCTCGGAATCTTGCAGCCGTTCATCGTCTCGAACTTGCCCTTCTGCACGGTCACGATCTTCGTATTGACGTTTGCACCGCGCTTAAACTTGATGTCACCGTAAACGCCCTTGAACACATCGGCGTTATTTAGTGCATTCGTAAGGCTTTCAGGCTTGCGGGCGAGCGTCGAGAAGATGATGTTCGCCGCATCGAAGCTGAGGCCGCTCACCTTGTCTTCGCCCGGTTCGGTACCCCAGCGTTCCTGGAAGGCCTTCGCGAACTTGTCGTAGTTCTCGCTGTTGCCGTTCATGTCGAGCGCGGGCACGCTAAAGAAGGAGCTGTCCACCAGGCGCTTGCCGCGGATCAAGAGTTCGCGGCCGTACCAGCCCGAAGTCCCGAGCATCACGCCAGAGAAGCGGTTGAAGGCGACCTGGCTTACCATGGCGCCCGCATCGGCGGGGTTCGTCGCCGGGATAAAGATGCCCGGAATATGGAACGTCGAATCGCTCATGTAGAAGCGGCGTTCCTTGGGGCTCACCGCATCGAGGTCGCTGGCACCGCGGGCAATGTTCCTGCGGCGGTTATCCTGCTTAAAACGTACGTCACGCAAGAGGTCGAATTCCGTCTTGTAGTCGGGGCGGCCTTCCTCGTAGTTGCGGAAGGCGACAATCTTGCCGCCACGGCGTTCCACGCCGCGCGTGAAGCTCGCCGACATCGAAGAGCCGTAGTCGCCCAGCGGGCTCAAAACGGCAAACTCGCGGATATCGAGGCACTTGGTGGCAAAGTCGGCAATGCTCTGGGCCAGGTTGTCCATGGTGATGTTCACCTGGAAAATGTTCGGGCCCATCTTCGCGATACCGTCGTCGGTCGCGGTCGGGGTGAGCATCGGGATGTTCTGGAAGTTGCTGCCGAGCCAGGCGGCCACGGTCGCGGCCGGGGCGCTCATGATGGGGCCGATCACCGCGATAATGCTGTCCTGGTTCACCGCCTGCTGGGTACGCATCAAGGCCTGGGCCGCATCGGCACGGGTATCGGCGATACGCACGTTCACCTTCTTGGTAAGGCCGGCCTGTTCCTGCGCCAGAAGCACGCCCTGGATAGCCGCGGCACCGAATTCGGCGAAATCGCCCGAAAGCGGGGCGAGTACGAGCACGGTCGGCATACCGGCGCCCAGGTCTTCCAGCGATTCAAGTCCCTTCTCGGCCGTCCTGGAAAGGTTTTCGGCCACATTGCCGTTCACGACCTTCTTGTACCAGTAGCGGGCAGCCTTGTAGCGGCGGGCGTTTTGGCTTTCGCGGCCAATCTGCAGCTGCATCCAGCCCACCACGTCCCTGTCGACGGGGTACTTTTCAAGCAAGGCCTGCAGCTGGTCTGCCGTCAAAAGGCTTGCGGCCAGCGTCTGGATGGCGATTTCCTTGGTATGGCTCTTGGCGGCCGGGTTCTTCGTATAGGCCAAAATGCGCAACATCGCCTCGACGCCTTCGTACACGGCGCCGGACTCCACCATCACGATGGCGTGCGCGAGTTCCATACGTTCGCGGTATTCCGAGGACACGTGGTATTCCAGGAACCTCGAAGTCAGCTGCATGGCCTCGTCGCGCTTGTGTTCGCGGAGGTAGCATTCGGCGAGCATCACGGAAGCCTGGGCCCCGGCATGCGTCTTGAACTTGGCCTTGGAAAGCTTTTGGAGCGGAGCGACGGCGTCGGCACACTTGCCGGCGCGAATCAGGGACTTAGCCTGGGCCACTTCATCCTGGGCGCAGAGGGGCACCGCCAGGGAAAGTGCCAGAACAAGGGAAAATAGGGACTTCATAATATCCGATTAGCCTTCTGACGCGGCCTGAACCACATCGTGTTCTTTCTTGATATGTTTCTGGATGGATTCCGGGAGCTTGACCCAGTCAATGATATCGACGCGGAAAGGGAGCCCACAATCGGCAAAAGCCTTCTCCACGGCAGTCATATCCTCGAACGAAAGCGGACTATCGGTAATCACCACCAGTTCCAGTTCCGTTTCGGGAGTCAAATCCACACCCGTCACGCGGGATCCGTAGGCCCAGACTTCCAAGCCCTCGAAATGGAGGGCGAGAATGCGCTGGACCTTTTCCAGTTGTTCTGTTTCTAAGCAAAGTGCCATAGCGCATCAAATATAGTTAATTGAGGCGCTTATTTCTGTTTTTCACGCTTGGCAGCTTCTTCTTCGGGGGTCGGCTTGGTATCTTCGAGCAAGCGATCGGCCCATTCGTCCCAAAAACGGCAACGTTCTCCGTCGAGTTTCATCTTCGCGAACTTCACCGGGTCGGTTTCCACGGCGAGCGTCACCACCGATTCCTTGTATGCCTGCGGCAGCCCGGCGACGTGCGCCATCCTCTGCTTGAGTTCGGCGACAGTCGCATCGAGGATATCCACCTCGAAACGGCGTTCCACGTAACGGCGGGCGATAAAGCCGAGTGCCATGAAGTAGTCGCCCTGGTTGCCTTCGGCCAGGTAGTTCTTCTGGCGCAGTTCCTTGAGCGCGAGCACCGCCTCTTCGTACGGCGGGAGCCTCGGGGCCTCGCCCTTCTTCGCAAACTTTTTATGCAGGAACCATCCGAGGAACACGAGCAGGACCACGCCCAGCACGATCAGTACCACAAAGAGCCATTGCGGGAGCCTCGGGTCGTCCAGCGGGTCTTCCACTTCCAGAATATCCGTCTCTTCGCCCGTCGTGCGGGTCGAAACCTTCACTGCCACCGGGTCGGTGCTCACCTTCACGGTATCGCTACCCACCACCGCGTTCACCTGCTGCGGCGCAATCAGGAAGTCGCCACTCACGAAGGTATTGAGAGTCGCAAGCCAGGTAAACTTCGCGGTCCCCTTGGGCATGCCCTCTACCACCTTCTCGTTCTTCATCTCCTTGACCTCGAAGCTCCCGAGGTTCCCGACAAAACTCGGCAAGTCCACGATGGCGTTTTCGGGGGCGGTCACCTGGATTTCGTAATTGAACATGTCGCCCACGAACACCTGGGCGTTATCGACGTTCGCCTTCACCGAAACATCGAAGGCACTAGCGGGAATGGCACAAAAGGCGACCCATACAAAAAGGGCGGCTAAAGGACTCAAAAAACGCGACATAAATAAACCTCTGTGCCGAAGAATATACAAATTTTAGGAATTCTAAACCCACGCTATTTATCTATATTCCAAGTACCCTATGCCCTACCGGACATTCCGCAAGCCCCAAACCCTGCTGATGGCGCTACTCTGCGCCGTAGCCGCATTTGCCGCCGAACCGGATTCCACCGCATTGGCCGACTCTTCCACGTTCAAGTACTCCACGGAGAACACCTTATCGATTGTCTCCATCGTGCTGCCCCACAACTCCCTCAGGAATTCGGAGACGCTCCACAACTGGCCATTCTTCGCATTCGCCGCCCCCTCGTGGGCATACAGCGCAACAGCCCAATACGATGCAAGCAAGCTCCTCACCCTCAAGGGCCTCCTGGGCAGCGACCTCAGCTTCGCGGGAATCGGGTTCAAACTCGACATCTCGGCAGAACTCATGCACCTGCTGGAACTCGGCGTACAGGCAAGCACGGGCTCCGCGCTCAACTACAAGGAGACCGCGACCCTCATGGGTGTCTACGATCCCGAAGAACGCAATTACAGACAAGACGTCATATTCACGGAATACTCCTACGGGCTCCGCTATCATGCGGCACTTACCTTCCCGCTACTGGCGTTGCTCCCCAAGAGCGACTGGACCAAGATTATCCTGAAGGGTACCGCCGACCTCACCTATTCCGCCTACACCGGCGCAAACGACAAGGAAGTCTGGAAGGCGGGTAACGACAACCAGGTGAACGGTCTCAAGTACCGCTACGGCGGAACGCTCATCTACATGATGCCCTTCAAGCGGGTGCCCATGGCGATGCTCTCGGCAAGCGCGAGCGGGTTCAAGCACGAATACGATTTCGACGAAACCTACAAGGACTACAATCCCGGATTCGTGACTGTGAACATCACGCCCATGGCCTCCATCAAGGTGAGCGAAAAGTGGAATGGAATGCTCATGGCGTCGGTATCGCGCGACCGCGTATTCGAAAACCGGCGCTACCCGACTACCGAGGAACTCCTGCAAAAACAGGTCGACAGCGAATGGGACTTGCGCGCGGTCATGTTCATCTTGAGCCGGAAATTCTGATTTCCTTGTTCAGCAACTTCTTGCTGCGCGAGGCCACGGGAGGGTGCTCGCGGTACATAACCGCAAAGAGCTTTGTATAGGGAATCTCGCATTCGGCAAGCGCATGCATGGCGGCCTTCGTCTTGGTCTTCCCAAGTTCCTTGAAGGCGTAGCGGTCGGCTTCGTACTCCTGGTTCCAGCAATACAGGTGGAAAAGCGCACGGAACGGGATGGCCACGAGGTGCATCCACAATACAGCCTGCCACAGCGGGAGTCCGCCGCGCACAAGCATTGCCGCCAGCACCCACACAGAAACAAGGAGCATGGCCACCTTGTAAATGTTGCGGAGTACGGAATGGCGGTGATGGCGGTGCCCTTCCTCGTGCTTACGGACAAATTCACTTTCCGGGACTTCTTTGCGGCTCTCGGGCAAGGGGACAATGTCGTTCACCAGGGGAATCAGGCGCAACACCGAAAAGATTCCACCGCGCATCATCGTCGCGCGACGCTCGCGAATCTCGAGCGCAAGCCGCAGTACGAATTCCGTGACAAACAGCGCTACAAGCAACTCGACCGAAAGAATCATTCGGGCCTAGCCGTCTTCATGATGGTATTCAGGCGGCGCTGCTTTTCTTCGGCGCGCTGCTTTTCCCATTCCGTAAATTCCTTGTCCACCGGATGCGCCGACACGTAGTCGTCAAATATCTGCTTGCCGCGCTCGGTATCGCGGTCAAGGCCGTGGCTCACGCGCTCGAACCAATCCTTCTCGAGCTGGCGGTAGCGCTTGAGCAACTCCTCGAACGTCTCGGGCAGGTTCAGCACGCGCGAAACTTCGCGGTTCATGTCGCCCTGCAGCAAGCGGCGCAACTCGCGCGGCGACTGCGATGCAAGACTCGCGTCGTTTTCCACGAGCTGCACAATCTGGTCGAGCACGTAGCGTTCCAGGTATTCCAGGTAGGCGCGCAGAGCGTCTTGGCGAACGCGCTCGCGCATAAAGTTCTCGCCGAGCCCGTCGATATGTTCCTTGGTGTACACGTCGCGCACCTGCGAAACCTGCAGGCGGTTGTAGGCGTCAAACACATAGCGTACCGTGTCCGCGTTGTACAGGCTGCAAAAAGCCGACGGCACAAGGCCCTTGCCGCGCACGGAATACTTGTAGCAGTTCCTGTCCAGCGCGTAGGCGTTGCGCGCATAGTTCCAGCCCGGGACAATTTCGTTCAGGCGCGCAGGCACCCCCATCAACTGCGGGTCACCGGGGCGCACCAGCGAGAACGGGAACTTGAGGCGCTGCGGGAGCGTCGTCACGCCGCTTGCGATTAGCGTAAACGGCGACTCGCGGTAGTTCGCGGGGAACTTGATGTTCACGCCAAGGCCAAAGAACATACCCTGACCCGGCATGATTTCTTGGTCGGGCATACGTCCGGTGTGGTTGCTGCCGACGTTCGCGCCGTAACCCAGGTTGCCGCATCCGGCAGGCCAGAGCGCCGCGATCAAGAGAGAATGGTGGTGCATCTGCGTGAGCGGGCCCATGTAAGAGCTGTTCACCTCGCCCTCTTCTATATGGCAGCACGGAGCGATAATCGAAGACTTCACAATGGCCTTGCTCCCGATCTTGGAGCGGCTCATCAAAACGGAACCCTGCACCTCGGCACCGGTATGCACCGTCACGCCGGTCTGCACGTTCGAATTTTCAAGAATCACGGAATCGTAGATATGCGACGATTCCTCGAGGGTGCTGAGGATCACGGAATTGCGGATCTTGGCCGCACCCTCCACGCGGGCATGCGAACCGATCCAGCTGTTGCGAACGATGGTCGTATTGCTTACCACCGCGCCCTTGCCCACCACGCCAAAAGGCAGCGCCACGTCCGTGCGGAACTGCGAAAGCATCTCGTCGAAAGACTTCTGCACGTCGTCATCGGCCTTGTGGAACAGCTGCATGTCCACGAGGTCCGTCGTGATATCCGGGAACACCTTGACCGAGCGTCCGCCCATCTCGTTGCCCACCGTCATGGGGTTGCC
>CACXKY010000047.1 GCA_902768325.1 Fibrobacter succinogenes | reverse complement strand
GGTCCACAAGCTGGTCCTTGGCGGAACGCAACGAATCCCGACGCTGGACGGTGGCGAAGTGCAGATCAAGATTGCGGCCGGCACTCAGGCCGGGAGCATTCTGCGCCTGCGCGAACAGGGCCTGTACCCGCTGAACAAGCGAGGCGACCGTGGAAGCCTCTACGTGAACATCGGCGTGGATATTCCGAAGGACATTAGCCGCGAAGAGAAAGAACTCTACCAGAAACTCGCGGAACTCAGGCACGACAAGGAAACCGCGCAGGAAGAGTCTTTCCTTGAAAAGATGAAGAATCTGTTCAAGTAGAAAAGGAGATCCCGAGCAGCAATGCCCGGGATTTTTTGCTTTATGGGTTTTCGTTAAAGAATTATCGGGAAACCTTCGCGGTATTCCTTGATGATTTCCGGGTGCAATTTGGCGTATTCGAAAATCTTATTGCCGAGGCCGTCCTGTACGAGATTTACGAGGGCCTTGCTCGGGACAGCGCCGATGCTCGGACATGTAGGCGTGAGCGCGATGACGAGTTCGCCATCTTTACGCATGATGCGGAGTGGCCAAATGGAGCAGTCGAAGGGCTTGTCTTCGGGCTTTAAGATGCAGCCTTTGTGCGGGTCCAGGAAGGTGCAGGGAACTTCTTCTTCGGGGTCACCAGTTTTGTAGCCGCCAAGGACAATTTGGCCGTCTCGAAACTCCCCCACCACGCCATATTCGTTGGGCTTGCTGAGTTTTTCGGCGACTTCGGGCGGGAAAAGCGGCGTTTCCCAGAGGCTCTGCCTGCGGAAAGAGCAGCAGAACTTGCAGGCGGCGCATTGATTTTTAGAGAGAACAGAAGAAAGCATTTTTTTTAATGTTATGGATTCTATCGGGGTTTCACCCCTCCAGAATGACGATGTGAGTCTTGTCTAATATAGTCTGCGGGTAGTACGAGAGCTTTGCCTTGCGGAGGCCTTCGATGTTGATGTCCTCTTCGCGGTTGATGAATTTTGCTCCGGCAGCCACGAGGCGTTCAGCAAACAGCTTGTTTATAATCGCGTAGCCACCGTTTTCGGCGTATTCGTCGATGACTTTTTCGAAGTGGATGTCCCAAACGCCGGGAACTATTTCAGAAGCCATTGTCAGCGCCTCCACAATGGCGCAGTATTCTGCCATACGGGATTTTTCATCTTCGGAGCGTTCTGCCCAAGCGGCTTCGCGACATTCACAGGTGCATTCACAGTCAGAATCGCCGGATTCGCCTAAAGATTCCACTTTGAGCCAGCTCTTTTCGACCGCAAGCGCGTCATCAAAGTTCGAAGGCGTAAGCGGGCGGATTTCGTAGTCCGAGTAAGTCCTGTTGAATCGGGAAACGTGGTTGCGCTTTTTCTTGTACTGGTTGCCCGCGAGCGTCGCGAGACCTTCTGCGGAGTAAATGTAATCGCTGTCGCCGCGGTTTTCGGTAAAATGAAGGAGCGGTTCTGCGCCGTTCGACCCAGCTGTCTTAAAATATTCCCGCAAAATCTGTGCCCGAGGTTCGTCGACTAGGCAGAATTCCAGCGGACGTCCACTTTCGCAGGCATCGGCCTCAATCTGCGTCAGTGCAGTCCCGACATCGCCCTCCCCTAGCGGGAAGGCATAACCCCGGCGACTCCCCTGCCCGTTGTAGTAGCGGAATAGGAAACCCTCTTGCATGGCAATCTGCGTGCCGTACTTTTTGCGCAACAGAAAGATGTTTGCGAAACTTGCGTCACTGCCGGTATAGCCGGAATCGGCCACGGCCTTTGCCGCCGCAGCCCGGTCAGAAAGTTCTGGAGCCTTAAAGTTTATCATCTTTCAGAAGATACAATTTTGCAGCTCCAAAATCAAATAGGATTTTAGAAGTAAACGCCGTAGTTGGGTCGCGCTTTCGAGGAGCGGCCCTTGATATCGTACTTGCGGACGCGTTCCATCTTGAGCGGTGTCGGTGCGAGAGTCTTGCGGATACTGACTTTTCCGTCATTCCACTTAGCGATGAGCACTATATCGTCCTTGTTCCCCTGGACCAGTTCCGTCACGCGGGTCTTGAATGTGGAATCCGTGTACCAGCCCTCGAATGTATAGCCATCCATCGTGGGTTCTTTCAAGACAAACGTCGAAGAGTCCGCATAGCGGTAGGTCGGGTTGCGTTGTGTCGGGCGCTGGTACTTGCCGTCGTTCACGTAAGTGATAGAATATCCGCTCTCCCACCGTGCGTAATATCTCTGGTTGCCTTGCGCCGTAGAAGGGATCTTTTCGGCGAGCTTCGTGAAGTTCGAGTCAAGGAACCAGCCTTCAAAGACGTCGTTCGTCTTTACCGAGGCTTTCAGCACGACTTCTTGATTTGGCGTGTAGTAACTGGGGTTTGACGGGTTTGTACCGCCGTTCAGTATGTACATTATATCGTAAAATACGCCGCTCAGTTTCGGGTGGGCGTCGCCGGAGTTCTGCACCCATACGGGAATGTCGGTCGAGTCCTTCAATTTCTTGAGAACGGCCCCGTTGGAAAATTCTGTAGCCGTCGCGGGGGTGCCCTCGTAGCCGTCATTCAAGTAATCTTTGGGATAGAATACATTTTTTACGGATACATCATTATCCGAGACACTCATGCACATTTTTTTTATTGTCAGAGCGATGCCAGAAAAAGTATTTGACACGTCGATTTTGCCGTTGTAGAACGAATTCTTGAAAGAAACATTGTCGACAGCACCGACAAGACCTCCACCTTCCTTACCCATCAGGTAACCGGTTGAATAGGAGTTCTCGATTTGCGAAAAGAAGTCTGGCGACTTTCCCATGAATTCGTATGCGGAGGGGTTCCTGTCCGGTTCTGGAGACGGTGCCGGGAGCGGAGGGAATGCTGGGTCAAGACAAAGGTCGCCAAAGCTATTGATAGAACCGACAAGGCCACCGACGTAGCCACTTGTACTGCGGACAGATGCTGAACTGAATACGTTCTTGAGCTTAAGGCCTCCGAATTCAACGGTCGATACAAAGGAACCGGCATTTTCGCCGCTGAAATAAGAATCCGTAATTCCCAGATTTTGGATAACGGTATTGTGTTCCTGAACCTGTTGAATTAGGCCCACGTTGCCGTATAGGCCCGAGATGGTATGGCCGTTCCCTTCGATGATTCCCACGAAATATCTAAACGGCTTCCACCAGTAAAAATCACCGCTATTTGCAGAGCCATCGGATTTCAAGACATTTTTGTTGACGACGATATCGTTTTCAATGAAAATGCAGACTTTTTTTAACGTGCTATCGGCAATCTTTACGGCACCATAGAGTTCAGCAGCATCGTGCACCAGCATGCAGCCTGCGTCGTCCATTTGCGGCCTTTTAGATACTACACCCCAGCGTGCGTGAATCTTTAACTTGTTTCCCTGATTTGGCTTTTCGTATGGGTAAAAAGAATTCTTCTTGTAATTGTTGGCAAGAGGAGTGGATATCGTCGTGTACCAGCCCAGAAATTCGGCACCTTCCTTGGTAGGCGGCAAAAGGGGATATTGTTCCCTGTTGGATGCATCGTATATATAGAATGCAATGTTGTCCGGGTTATTCACCCCGCCTTGCAAGTCGTAATCGACATAGACAGTATCGCCATTTTCGATGGCGGCAACCGGCGCTGCGATAAAAAGGCTAGCGAACAGGCTAAAGATGACTTTGGACATAAATTTTCTCCTTTTTGTGGGAAAATCTATAATTTTATTCTGCTTCTTGTTGAAGACGCGGGACTATATCCAAAATCCAGTGTTCGTAATCACCTGATTCAATGTGGTCACGGGCCTGTTGCATCAAATGCAGGTAGAAATGCAGGTTGTGCAGCGTCGAGAGCGTCCAACCGAGGGGTTCCTTGGTCTTGAACAGGTGGCGCACGTAGGCGCGGGTGTAGTTCCTGCAGCAATGGCAATCGCATTCCGGATCAAGCGGGCGGCTGTCATCGGCGAACTTGGCGTTCTTGTAACGGAGTACTCCCCTGCTGGTGTACACAAGGCCGTCCTGCGCGTTTTTCGCGGGCAGGATGCAGTCGAACATGTCGACCCCGCGCTTGATGAGTTCCAGCAGGTTCCAGGGCGTGCCCACCCCCATCACGTAGCGGGCGCGGTCGGCTGGCAGCGAATTCGTGCAGAAATCCGCAATTTCGTACATAGTTTCGACGGGCTCGCCTACGGAAAGGCCGCCCATCGCGTAGCCGTCGGGAGCGATTTCCTTGAGCGCGTCGATGGATTTTTGCCGGAGTTCCTTGTGCATGCCTCCCTGCACGATTCCAAAGAAATACTGCGGATAACCATGGACAGGCGGGTTTTCACGGAGCCAATCTACGGCCCGGCGGGTCCATTTGAGCGTGTAGTCCAGCGAGTGCGATGCCTCTTCAACGGTGCTCGGGTAAGGCGTGCATTCGTCAAAAGCCATGATGATGTCGGCCCCGATTTCGCGCTGGGCCTTCATCACCGATTCCGGGGTGAACATGTGGCGAGAACCGTCCAGATGGCTTTGAAATTCCACGCCCTCTTCGGTAATGTGGCGCAGGTCCTTGAGACTCCAGACCTGAAATCCACCGCTGTCAGTGAGCATCGGGCCGTTCCAGCCCATAAATTTTTGAACGCCGCCCATCTTGGCCACGAGTTCCGTACCCGGGCGCAAGTACAGATGGTACGTGTTCGCAAGGATGATTTGCGCCTGCATTTCGCGCAGGTCGCGAGAAGAAAGTCCCTTCACGCTTGCAAGGGTGCCCACCGGCATAAAAATCGGTGTTTCTACCACGCCGTGGGCAGTGTGGAGACGGCCGCGGCGGGCCTTGCTCTTGTCGCTTGTCTTTATGAGTTCAAAGGGATTCACATCCCAAAGATATAAATTAGAAGAGGACTCCGTAATTGGGGCGAACCTTCAGGGCTCGGCCCTTGGCGTCGTACTTGGGCAACCTGTTCTGTTTTAGTGGTGCCGGGGCCATTTTCTTTTGAATTCCTATTTTGTATCCTGGGCTGCCCTTGTAATTGATGTATACTGTATAGGTGTAGAACGTATTATCGTAAAAGAAATTCTTCATCCCCAGGTTGCGGACTTCAGGGTATTCCCCGTCGAAGACGTCACTGGATATCAACCCGTAGAATTGGCCCGGGTAACTAAGCTCGTAATCCATATACAGCCCGTTGATGACATGGCCATTACCGTAAATGATCCCGATAAAGGGATAGAGGCTGTTCAGGGGTTTCCATTCGATAACTGCCAAATGCTCCTGCGGCAGGCCCGGGTTCACGACGATGTCGTTCATGATCTTGATGCACGCCCTGTACGGGAGGCTTTCTGCCTGGGCATTGGTATTATAGTATGGATTCAGGTAGTAGAGCTCGTTGGCGTTGGTCACCAAGTAGCAGCCATCGGCATCGACTTCCGGTTTCTTGGGTTCGTAGGTCCATCTGGCGTAAAGGATTACCTGGTCTGCGTTGGTATTGACATGGTACGGCTCATTTCGGTATCTTTTCAGGGATCCATACTGTTTGCTGCCATCGTACCAGCCATTGAAAACGAAGCCTTCGCGGGTCGGGTCCTTGAGGAGGATTTTTTCGCCGTTCATGACCTTGTCCGGATTCTCGCCTGCCCCAATCGTGCCGCCGTTCAAGCGGTAAACCAGCTTTACCTCGTGTGAAATCCACTTGGCATAAAGGACGATGTCTTCCGTGTTGCCCGTGGGCAATTCCGTCACCTTGGTGGTGAACGTAGAATCCGTGTACCAGCCGTCGAAGGTGCGGCCCGTTCCAATAGGCTCTTTCAGCTTGAACGTTGCGGAATCCGCATAGCGGTAAGTCGGATTCGGGCGCAAGCCGTACTGGTAGGTATCATCGTTCACATACGTGATGGAATAGCCGCTCTGCCACTTGGCGAAAAGCTTCTGGTTTCCTTCCGCCGTAGCGGCAATCTTTTCGACCGGGATCGTGAAGTTCGAGTCGAGGAACCAGCCTTCAAAGACATCGCCTTCCTTTGTGGCGGGCTGCAGGGAGATTTCCTGTTTTGGGGAGAAATGCACAGGATTAGCCGCGTCATTGACGCCGCCATTCAGAGTGTAGGTAATATCGTAGAACACGCCGTTCAGTTTCGGATAGGCGTCGCCCTCCCCCTGCACCCAGATGGGGACATCGGATCCGTTCACAAGCTTTGCAAGAAGGGTCCCGTCCGTAAATTCTGTAGCAGCGGCCGCGGTGGCCTTGAATTCATCCGCTTCGAAACTGGCCGGGTAAAAGGTATTTTCAATAGATATGTCATCGGGAGAGATTGGATGGCAGCCTTTCGGCATAATTTTTCCAATTACAGCGAATTTTCCCGATACATCTTCCGTTCCGGCAAAGAAAGCGTTCTTGAAAGAGACGTTGTCGGCAATTCCGACAAGTCCCCCGCCGTCTACCCCAGCGATATGCCCGGCGTAATAGGCGTTTTCAATCTCCACAGCGAAAGAATAGTCTAGATAATAGCTATATGAAATTTCGTATGCGCCCGGCGACCTGTCCGGAGGAGCGTCAAGTACATCCAGGCATGCGTCTCCTTGGCCATCGAGTTTCCCGATTAAACCGCCGGCACGATGAGAATAGTTGCCGTCACTGACAACAGTCGCCGTACTGTACACATTCTTCATTAAAAGGCCGTAACCCGTCAGGGAAGCCACGAAAGAACCAACAATCGGCCCACTGAAGTACGAATCGGTGATTCCCAGGTTCTGGATGACCAGATTATTGGCGTAAACACTTGAAATCAAGCCGACATCGCCATAAAGCCCCGAAATGGTATGGCCATTGCCCTCGATAACTCCCGCAAATTCTTCAAAAGACTTCCACCAGTAATGCTCGCCTTCGTTCGGGGTGCCGTCGGCAGCCAGGAGGTTCTTGTTGACAACGATATCGTTTTCGATGAATATGCAGGTTCTTTTGTATTTGTCACTCAAACTGTCGGCGTATTTCACGGCTCCATAGAGTTCTGCCGCATCGTGGACCAGCGCGCAGCCCGATTCATCTAGTGCGGGCATCTTTGCGACTACGCCCCAGTGCGCCGTGACTGTGAATGTACCTTGGGGAGCATCATAGGTGCCATCGCACGGACGAACAAAATCAACTTTATTGTAGCTGTCGTACCATCCCAGGAATTCGTAGCCTTCCCTGGTGGGCGGCCTAAGGTAGATGCGGCCCAAGTCATTGTCATCGTTCGTGTAGGTAGAAACGTTATTCGGGTTGTTGACGCCGCCCTGCAAATCGTACACGATACGGATGGTATCGCCCCTGTTCAAGGCAAAGGCGGCTGCGGTAATGAATAAAACGGCCAAAAAGACTTTTTTTGACATGAGTCCCCCTTATTTTACCCAAATACCGCCATGGACCTAATGCAAATATATGATTAATTTGGTCCGATAGATATTTTTAAAGATTAATTTGGACGTTTTTGCATTTTTCCGTGACCCAGATCTATAAAAATTAGACGATGGCGTCGTCGCAGATAGCATCGTCACAGATGGCGGCGAGCATGCGCTCGTGCGTGCAGACTTCGGGCGAAACGCCATGAACGGAGCCTGTGGAATAGAACGAGGTGCAGGCGCATTCGTGCCCGTGGCAACGGAACCGGATGGCGCATCCCTTGCAGTCTTCCTTGTCGTGGTCGAAAAAGTCCCGGATATCGCGTGCGACGGGCCCGTCAAAGATGCTTGTGGGTTCGTCGAAGACGTTCCCCAGGATGTACGGGGCGTCCGGCTTGCTCGAGATAAACCGCGTGCATGGGAAAAGATTCCCGTTCGTAGCGCAGGCGACGATTCCCGCGGCTACGTGACAGCTGGAGGTGCGGTGGCGCGCGCCTGTCAGGCGGAACTTGAGCTTGTCCTGGATGGTACCGAGGTAGAACTTGACATCTTTGCGGCGCAGTTCAATCCAGAATTGCGCGAGCTTGGCGTATTCAGCGGCGAGGACGTCGAATTCCTCCCCCATCCATTTGCCGTCGAAATCCACGGAGGTCGTCATGTTCCGGAATCCCTGCGCCTGTACCCAGCGCACCGCTTCGGAGAGCGAATGCATGTTTTCGCGAGTCACGACCGAGAGGACGACCGTGTCGAGCTGCAACAGCGCCGGGATATGCGGTTCGATAAGCTTGAAACTCCCTTCCCCGCCGACTTGCCTGCGGCAGATGTTGTGGTGCTGTTCCGGGCCGTCGAGCGAGAGGAAAATGCGGAAATCTTCCCGGTTGAGGTAATCGATGATGCTGTCGTCGAGCAAGGTTCCGTTCGTATTGACGGCGAACCGTAGCCGGAATATGTCCGGAGGAGTACAATCCGGACATGTCCCGACTACGAATTTGTCGCCGAAGCGCTCGCGTACAACCGCTTTCGCAAATTCGACACCCCGGTAAATCGAGTCCATGCGGAGCAGCGGTTCCCCGCCGAAAAAAGTGATGTTGAGAAACCTCTGCCCGAGTCCGAGCGTCCTGTTGAAGGCAAGCCGGATGGCCGCCTCCATGACGTCGTCCGACATCACCAGGGAACGTGCTTCGTGGCTGACCTTGTAATAGCAGTAGGTGCAGCGCAGGTTGCAGCGTTCCGTGAGCGAGAGGACGAGGTTCATTGTACCCTACAGGTCGGGGTCCCAAACGTCACCACCGAGCGGCTCGGGCTCTTTAGAGGACGAACTGGCTGGAATTTTCGTCGAAGAACTGGACTTTACCTCTTCTTGCGAGCTCATCGGGAGGATGCCACTCGTGATGATATCGGGAGGCATGGACGAACTGCTGGGAGGCTCCGAAGAACTGGACTTTACCTCTTCTTGCGAGCTCATCGGGAGGATGCCACTCGTGATGATATCGGGAGGCATGGACGAACTGCTGGGCGTCACAGAAGAACTGCTGGCCGGCTTGTAGGAGTTGCTCGATTGATGCACAATGCCGGCTGTAACGAAGCTTGAGCTTGACTTGGGCATTAGCGAAGAACTCGAGGTGGCGGAACTTAAGGCGATCTCGCCGGAGGTGATTTCGAGCGAGTCGAGTTTGACAGAGGACGAAGAAGACTGCCGTTCGGAAGAAGGCGGGTATTCCGGGTCGGCCACGTCACCGCTCGTACGTTCAGGATCCTTGGAGGTTATGCGGGAATCATCGATACCGGTAGCGGAAACTCCGTCGGCATCGCACGCCGACAGCGAAACGAACGCCGAAATGCCGAGGACGGCCGCCAGCCCCGTCTTAGTGGCTACGGACCATTCGCGGTTCTTTTCAACCTTGCATTTCTTGATGTTCATAATTCACTCCTCCTTTTCCGTTAATATAGATTAAACGGGAAGCCCCAGGAATACCCGGGGCCAATCTTGCAATATTGCGTGACAAAAAACGCTAAAAAAGGCCGCTTTATTAGGCGGCCCGCCCAGTTAGGCTTCCGTTTTCTTCATAGGCCCCACTTTTTTTGGGGCGCGGTGGACTCTCGGGCGCTTGTTGCCCGGATGTAACGGCATAATCTTGGCCGTTGCCGAAAGAGAATGATCGATGAGGGATTCCCCGACCGGGGAAAACTGCCCAGAGAGAAGGTGGTCATGTATCGCCATAAATCGTACCTGTGTATGCGAAAATGGAAAAAGCTGTTATTTCGGAGAAGTGATTTAATCAAGATAATCTTTTTTTCAAAAAATGCAAACTGACAAAAGCATTTTTTTAGGAAAAAAGGGCCTGTAATCCAATTTTTTACGTTTTTTTATTGCCATAACCCTATTTTTTAGATATATTTGGGCACATGAAATTCGTAGCAAGCATCAACTTCTGGTGGTGGCAGGCCCTATAATTAGGAGTCTGGTATTTTTGCTATGGTATTCAAAAACAAGCAGGCTCCTCTCGAAGGGAGCCAATTTTTTTGTGAAGATTTTGGATGCCCGGCAAGAAACCTGAATTTGACGCCAAACTACAACAATAAAAGGAAACAAAAATGAGAAACTCGCTCAAACTCGACGGCCAGGTCAAGACTTATCTCAATGAAGACGAACTCCCGAAGGCATGGTACAACGTCCGTGCCGACATGAAGAAGAAGCCCGCTCCGCTGCTGAACCCCGGCACCGGCAAGCCCGTGACCTTCGAAGACCTGCAGCCCGTGTTCTGCGATGAACTCATCAAGCAGGAACTCGACAACGACACCCGCTTCTTCGATATTCCTGAAGACATCCTCACGTTCTACAAGATGTATCGTCCGTCGCCGCTGGTCCGCGCCTACTTCCTCGAGCAGGCCCTCGGCACTCCGGCCCACATCTACTACAAGTTCGAAGGCAACAACACCTCGGGCTCCCACAAGCTCAACTCCGCTATTGCCCAGGCCTACTACGCCAAGAAGCAGGGCTTGAAGGGCGTGACGACCGAAACGGGTGCTGGCCAGTGGGGCACCGCCCTTTCCATGGCATCCGCCTTCTTCGGCATCGACTGCCAGGTTTACATGGTGAAGGTCTCCTACGAACAGAAGCCGTTCCGCCGCGAAGTCATGCGCACTTACGGTGCATCCGTGACCCCGTCCCCGTCCATGACGACTGACATCGGCAAGAAGATCAACGCCGAATTCCCGGGCACCACGGGTAGCCTCGGCTGCGCCATTTCCGAAGCCGTGGAAGCCGCCGTGAAGCAGGAAGGCTACCGCTACGTTCTCGGTTCCGTGCTGAACCAGGTGCTGCTGCACCAGTCCGTCATCGGTCTCGAGACGAAGGCCGCCCTCGACAAGATCGGCGTGAAGGCCGACCTCATCATCGGTTGCGCCGGCGGTGGTTCCAACCTCGGTGGCCTTATCAGCCCGTTCGTCGGTGAAAAGCTCCGTGGCGAAGCCGACTACGATATTCTCGCTGTGGAACCGGCAAGCTGCCCGAGCTTCACCCGCGGTAAGTACGCCTACGACTTCTGCGATACCGGCAAGGTCTGCCCGCTCGCCAAGATGTACACGCTGGGCTCCAGCTTCATCCCGTCTGCCAACCACGCCGGTGGCCTCCGCTACCACGGCATGAGCAGCATCCTCTCTGAACTCTACGATCAGGGCCTGATGCGTGCAACGTCCGTGGAACAGACGAAGGTGTTCGAAGCCGCCAAGCTCTTCGCCCAGACCGAAGGCATCCTCCCGGCTCCGGAATCCAGCCACGCTATCCGCGCCACCATCGACGAAGCCCTCAAGTGCAAGGAAAGCGGCCAGGCCAAGAACATCGTGTTCGGCCTCACCGGTACGGGTTACTTCGACATGGTTGCCTACCAGAAGTTCAACGACGGCGAAATGAGCGACTACATCCCGACGGATGAAGACATCGCCAAGAGCCTCGCCCAGCTTCCGCAGGTGTAAAAACGGGTCAACTCGCTACTAAAATTGAAATGGGGCTGCAGTGATGCAGCCCTGTTTTTTATATAAAGGTCTCGTTAAAAGTAGAAGGAGCCGTTGAGCTGGATGTTAAAAAGCTTCAGCGGGGATGATTCGCGGTAGGCGGAGCCCTTCCTTATTTCGACAATTCCCTCTTTTTCGATACGGGTCATGTCTATCGCCACCCTCGTACCCGCACTCCACAGCAGGCGTTGCCTAGGCAAGTAAGAGAGCGCTCCAGCGCCAAAGGCAAGCCCCCAGCCCACCTTTTCGATATCAACATCAAAGGAATCGTCTTCGTTTTCAATAGAACCGCCCAAGTTCAGGTTGAACTGAGCGCCGGCTTCAACATAGATACTGCGGGTCGGCATGACGCGGACCAGCAAGGGCGTATTGAAATTCCATACATGAAACGATACGTCGTTCTCGGCGTCTTGTTCCCCATCTAACGGACGGTTGTAAATGCGGTTTTCGAGGGTAAAACCGGTAATCCTGATGTTCGTTTCCCCTTCAAGCCCGATAAAGCGATTGAAACGGTACCAGCAAAGAGCGCCCACTTCGAACCCCAAATCGGAATTCTTGACCATATTCGATTCTTCGATGTACTTATAGGTTGGGCTAAAGACGCCCTTGACCGATTTATCGTTCCAGGCGCTGCCCGCTAAAAGCGACAGACGGCCGCCCCAGTAGAGCGATCCTTCATCAGGAACATCATCGGCAAAAAGAAAAACAGCACAAAGTAAAATAATTAAACTAATCCGAACCATTTTCAGACCCCCTGCCCCTAATATAATCTAATTGGATAAAAAATTTTTTTCTTTTGTAAAAAAATTCTATTTTAGTTAAAGTTGGGTTGAGGAGGCCTTATGAGAAGTTTTTTTCGCCGTATTAGTGTCTTTACCTGCTCCCTCTTTTGGAACAACGGAGCGAGGATTTCCAGTCCTATCCGCTTTGTCCGCAAGTATTGGGCACAGCTGATCCTTTCATCGGTCGCTATCCAGACAATCGCCTGTGCGTATGGCGGTGAAGACGTCTATGGCGATTATTCAAGCGCCTGCAGCCCGGAATTTGACGTAGAGAAGTTTACGAACAAAGACTATACCGATTGCGAAAAGGATATTGTCGAGAAGGTGCTGAAGGCCAAGGATTTGCAGGACAACTTCAACAAGCGTGAAGATGCCACGATTGAAAAGTGGGTTGTGGTGCAGCAAGAAATAGACCGGCTCGCAGAAACCTGCGAAATGGAGCACTTGAAATCAGAAGGCTCCTTGACGAATTATGTTTGCGGAAACGGAAAAACCGTAGACGTTGACGATTACCAACATTAATGGAACAGTACGCGCCTAGCCTGGCGGCTCCCCTGCGTACGGACAAGATAAACGCCCTTTGATATTCCCGCGGCGCGGAGTGTTGCCTGCACATCCCCTTCGTAGCGGAACGTTCCGACTTTTTGGCCGTTGATGTCGAATACCTGCAATGATGCGGGGGCGACCGGTGCGACGTTCTGGGCCAAGGTGGGCAACATCGTTGTAGAGGTATCGCTTGAACCTGTAGAATCGTCGGCCACGGCATACCATTGCGCTAAATCCAGGCTCGCCGTTGCATCCTTCGGGGGCGTCGTGAGGTTCGCGCCAAAATTCGCGTTGGAGAGCATGTCGTCGTTTACCATGCCGTAGAATACGCCCTTCGAGATTTCCTTGGTGAAGTTATTTTCGAGGTCGCCGCGCAATTGTGCCGTGCCGGAGAGCTTTTTGTCGGCAAGGGCCCACATGACGCCGTAAACCTGGGCATTGTCCGTCACCGTGGTATTCACGATAATCGAAAGCGCGCCGACTTTTGCCTTGCCGGTAATGCTTCCGCTCACGAGCCAGGCATCTTCTTCCAGAACGGCATCGTCGCCGATGGTCCCAGCGGTTACGAGCGCGCGCCCGCGGACAACCGCGTTACCGCTGATGGTCCCGCCGTTAACGACTGCGAAGTCCTCAATGCGGGCTTTTCCCGAAATGGTTCCGCCGTTCACCACCGCATCGGGGCCGACGTATACCGTGGAGGCGACGCTAGCCTTGTTGCTTACCCAGCCCCCGCCATTGGAATGCTGTGCATAACCCGAAGCCGTCGTGCCGTTGTAACCCGCGGGCTTCCAGAAGTCCCTGTTGTAGCCTTCTGGAGCGCCATTTACTACTTCGATCATGTACGGGTAACGCACGATGCTGTAGTAGAACTGGTCCCAGAGAATCGTCTGCATCTCGGTCGGGGTCGCCGTGACGGCAAGCCAGAGCGCCTTGTCGCTGTCCTTGGTCTCGATTTCCAGGTTGAATCCCGTACCGTGCTTCATCTCGCTGTAGCGGGGCGTCCCGTCCGCGCCCTCCGCGACTAGCCCGACCGTCCAGCCCGAGGCGGGGTCCGGCAGTTTATCCGGCGCGTAGTTGCACCAGTTGTACGTTTTTCCCTTGTAGTAATCCGTATTGTCGCCAAAGCATTTATAGCCGATCACTGTCGGCTTGTCTTGCACGATGCCGCGGAACTTGACCGTCACTTTCCCCGCCTTTTCCGGATAGATGCGGACGAGGTTGTAGCCCCAGCGCTGCGGCGCCCAGTAGCTCGGGGAGATGTACTGGTCCGGGCATTCCTCTTCTACGCCTTCCCTCGGAGCCTGGTCCGGACACGGAATCTTGTTCAGCATGGTCACGCGCGGGTGCCTGCGGTAGTTGTCGCCCCAGCTTGCGTCACGACGAGTCTTGAACTCGTAATCGCCCCAAGACTTCTTGTACAAGGCCTTTTTCGCGGGTGCGTACTCGAGCGTCGCATTCTTCATCGCGAACTTGCCGAACTGCTGGTTCAGGCTATCGAGCGTCCAGCCGTAAACCATCATCATCGCGCTAAACGGCGTCTGTTCCATGCGGCCGTCTTCCCCGTCGCGGATGGATTCCATCCAAATACGGTTGACCTCGTGAGCCCCCTTGTAGCCGCCACCGAATTCCTCTTTCAAGTGTTCCAGGAATTGCCAGTTGCAATAGCGATCGCGCGTAGAGCCGTAATAGAGGTACGGGAAGTTGATGAGGTATTCGGCGCAGTGGGCGTCGTTCGGATTGTACTGGTGGGCCATCCAGTTCGCATGGCTTTCGGCGAACCAGCCCGAATGGCTATTGTTGCCCATCCAGCCCGCAACGCCCTGCAGGCCATGTGCGAACTCATGCGACGTACCCCAGTAATCCTTGAGGGAACCCACGCCAATCCACATTCCGGGGCCGAATTCATTGTTCAGGCCCTTCACGTAGTCTTGCCCGCCGTAAAGCGCCGCCATCACGGAGTTGTCGAACACGTAGATGTTGCTCTTGAGTTTCTTATCCGGGCTTTTCGGGAAAGGCAGCATCCAGCCGAGCGAATCGATATAGAACGAAAAAACCTTCTCGAGCGACTGTAGCACGCCCTGCGCATCCGCATTCGGAATCGAAACATTGTTCGCCTGCCCGTCATCCGTCGTAGGCTTCTTGCAGACCTCGAAATGCTCCGATTCCGCAATCAGCGTAAAGCCGTTACTGGCACACTGGTTCACCCATTGGATATCGGCAATAGACGCCCCGGCCAAGGCAAGAACAGAAAGAACGGCCATTTTCATATTATACCCCACAAATCAAACAACCCTTACCGAGCTTCACATTTTTAAATATATGCAGTTTTTGGCGGAAACGTATCCGTCAGCAGGGGTTTTCCGGAATCAGCCGGTGAACAAGACACAACAGCCGATTATTTACGGCCGAGATTCTTGAATTCAAGCAACAGCTTGACGCAGGCCGTGTCTTGCGGGGGCTTGCGGTAAAGCGTGAGTTCCTTGTCGAACAGGCCCTTGGTATTGGAGAAGACGCTCCATTTGGTTCCTGCAGGGCAATTCTCGAGCTGGACCTTGGATGTGGCGACGAACTTTGTCGCGGTAATCTTGTAGTCGAAATAGTCGGTGGAAGCCGAGTCGGGCAGTTGAAGCGCCTTGGGTCCGCCAATAACCTTGTTCTTGCCGAAGTACGCCTTTTGCGCATCGATATAGGCCGTGGTGTTCTGCTTCAGGTCTTCCATGGCGGAATCGACGGATGCCTGCAACACGCCCTCATGGCAACTGCGGACAATCACGGTGCCAATAGCGATAGCGAGAATCACAGCGCAAGGGATCGCGAGCTTTTTGAGCGGGATGTTGCCCACCTTTTCGATGACTTCGCGGAAACTGGCTCCGGCACCTTCCACGACTTCTCCGGACTGCCACTTGAGCAGCTTGAGGGCCACGAGCACATGGACTGTTTGGCGCGGCAAGGCAAATCCGATAGCGGCGATGACCAGGAGGACAATCGCTACAATCATAAAGATTGTGAGGGCGCTTTCGGCCGTTGGTAAGATAGACTGGACTTCCTTGAGGAGGCCGAGAAGCTTTTTGTCTTCGGCGAAATTCTGGGCGGCGAACTGACCGGTAAAGTTGTTGTAGCGGGTTAGCCCGAGCTTGACGCCGTCGGAAGCCATTACGAGGACTGCCGAAAGCACTCGTTCCAGGAACAGGAACACCATGCCCGTCAGGGCAATGAGCGAGGCGATAAGGCGCGCGGTCCTTTCCGGAGCCAAACCAGTGTTTTTGTGTTCGTCACTCATAGGCTAGTTCTAATGTGATGTGTGAGATGTTTAATGTTAAATTATAAAATTTCACACCCCACACCACACATCTCACATTACTTTACTCCCGCGAGCTCCTTCGCAAGCTTCTTGGCGGTCGTAAAGTCGGCCTTTCCGGTACCGAGTTTAGGCACCTTCTCCACCGCGAACGCCACCGCAGGCAACATAATCGGCGGGAACCCGCTCGCGCGCAGTTCCGAAAGCACGTCCTTCGGGTCCTTTTCACCCTGGTACAGGAGCACAATCTTCTCGCCCTTCGCGGAATCCGGAATCGAGGTCACCACGTAGTCGCAACCCTCGAGCACAGGCGTATCTTGAATCTTCTTTTCCACGGCACCGAGGCTCACCATTTCGCCACCGAGCTTCGCAAAGCGGCTGTAGCGGTCCACAATCGTGAGGAAGCCGTCTTCGTCGAGGAAGCCCTTGTCGCCCGTGCGGTAGTAACGCTTGCCGTTGACCATCGTAATCACGCTCTTGGTGCGTTCCGCGTCCTTGAGGTAGCCCACCATCACCTGGCAGCCACCGATGAGGATCATGCCCGCTTCGCCTGTCGGCAGCGGTTCATTCGTGTCGGGGTCCACAATCAGGAACTGCGAACCCGGGAGCGCCATGCCCACCGTACCCGGCTTGTTGTTCACCTGCATGGTCATGTAGTCGCTGTGCAGGTTGTTCTCGGTATTGATGGATGCCACCGGGGCCGTTTCGGTACAGCCGTAGCCTTCGTAGATTTCCTTACCGAACTTGAGGCGGAACGCGGTCGCCAGTTCAGGGCGCAGGGCTTCGGCACCGGCGATAATCAGGCGCACGTACTTGAGCGCCATCGGGTGCACGTAACGGCTAATCGTAAACGCACGCAAGAACGTCGGGGTCGCCACGAACGCCGTCACGCGGAATTCCGCACACACGCGGGCCATGGTCTTCACGTCGGTCGGGTCGGCCACCGTCACAATCGGGCAGCCTTCCGTGAGGTTCAAGAGGGTCGTCACCGTGAGGCCGAAGCTGTGGAACAGCGGGAGTTCCGAAAGCATCACGTCGGCGCGGGTCACGTTGAAAATACAGGCGAGCTGCTGGATGTTGCCCATGAGGTTTCGGTGACTCAGCATCACGCCCTTCGGAGTGCCTTCGGAGCCCGAACTGAACATGATGGCCGCAATATCGTCGAGCTTGACGCGCTTGCGGAAGCAGAACTTGATGAGCCAGCACGGCGCAAACACACAGAAAACAAGGTACGAAGCGATTTTCGCCTTCGAGATTTCCTTCATGAAATCTTCGGCGTAGAAGATGCGCAGGTTCTCGCTTGCAATCTTGGAATAGTCGTTGCCGCGTCCCTTGAGCTTTTCGACGAACATGCGGCTCGTAATCACCGTCTTGACGTCGGCGCGGGCGGCGCAGTACTTCACGTTGTCAACGGACGAAGTGTAGTTCAAGTTCACGTTCGTCTTGCCCAACAGCCAGAGTGCAAGGTTCACGATGACGCCGGCCGGGCTCGGCGGGAGCATGATGCCCACATTCTTCTCGTCGGAACCGAGAATCTTTTTCAGGTGCTTGCTGAACGCAATGACGGCACCCATCAGCTTGTAGCCGGAGAAGTGGCCACCATCGGGGTTGTATATGGCCGGTCCGTTCTTGACGAATTTTTTGTAGGTGCGGATCCAGCTATCGCCGACAGGCTTCACGAACGAGACGGCATAGTTCCAGGCGTCAATAGAAATCTTGCGGATAATCGTACGGACTTCGTTGGCAGGCGTCGTCGACGGGATGGCTTCGCCGAAGGCGACCGTCACGGCACGTTCGGCAGATGCGCCGTACATGTTGGAGCCGCTATAGCTGTAGTTCGAACCCCAGAGGCCCTGGATATAGAACGGCACCACCTGGGCGTCCGTGCCTTCGATAGCCTTGGAATAATCGATGCTGAACGGTTCCACGTGCGGAGAGCGCGACACTTCGCCTGTCGGGAAGATGGCAACGGCATGGCCGCCGAGCAATTGCTGGTGGATGCGTTCCATCGC
>CACXKY010000046.1 GCA_902768325.1 Fibrobacter succinogenes | reverse complement strand
TCGACGTTTACTTCTACGGCAGCTTCAGCCTGATGGCCCTGATGCCGCGCCTCGACGGTGTGGTGATGAAGCGCTTTGGCGATGCCATTCTCGCCGTGAACGACAACCGTCGCCGTCACCACGAATATGTGAACCACCCGTTCGCCGACCTTCCGGATCCGAAGCTTGAAGGCCCGCGCGCCGTGCGTGGCGCCGTGATTCACGACCTCGGAAGCCCCTTCGATGCAGAACCCGATGCCTACGACTGGCACAACGTGAAGGAATGGAAGGATCTCGCTCCGAAGTACGTGCTGATGGTGCTGCGCCACTACGTGAAGACGCAGGATATCGAAAACCTGAAGGATTGCAAGGAAGCCGTTTACGCCGCCATGCAGTACCTCGAAAAGATGGTGAACGAAGGTGAAAACTTCCCACTCACCCACGGTACCGACGACACGTTCGACAACCTCTCCAGTCACGGCATTTCCGTGTACTGCGGTAGCCTCTGGATTGCAGGCCTCCGCGCCGCCGCCAAGATTGCCGAAATTCTCGGCGACAAGGCACAGGCCGACACTTGGAACGCCAAGGCCGACGCCGCCAACAAGGAATTCGACGAAGCCCTGTGGGACGAAGCCGAAGGCTACTACCACTTCTTCGTGACTCCGATGGAAGCGAAGGACGTCGTGGCTGACAAGCTCCCGCAGCTCGCCGACGCCATCAAGGAAACGCTCGTTATCGACGGTAACGATGTGAAGGCCGCCCTGAAAGCCATCAACGAATGGCTGAACGCAGGCGAAATTCCGAGCGACGTGGATCTTTCCAAGAATGAACTCCGCGGCCTCAAGAAGGCATGGCTCACCGCCCAGTGCAAGGAAGCCTTTACCGCCAGCTGGAACGCAAAGATTGCGAACGACTGCGACGACGTCTTTGCCGACTCGATGCTCGCCGACACGTATCTGCGTCTGCTGGGCCTCAAGCCCATCAGCGACGAGAAGAAGGCCAAGGCTAACCTGCTTCGCGTTTTCAACACGAACTACAAGGCAAACAGTCCGCTCATCGGTGCCGCAAACCTCGTGCGCAAGGACGGCTCTCCGCTCGACGAATTCAACTTCCAGGCTCACGACGTGTGGATCGGCATCCAGTACAGCATCATGTGCGCCATGATGCACCACGGCCTCGAAAAACAGGCGGCCGACATGGGCGATTCCATGATTCGCAACCTCTACGAAGAAGCCCGCATCCCGTTCGCCGCACCGGAAGGATTCAACGGTTCTTGCCGCCTGCACCCGGAAGCACTCGTGAAGGCCTTCGGCCTGAGCGCCACCGCCGCCGAGAAGATGCACAAGGAACTCCTGAAGAAGGGCGCCCTCCTTGCCGACAGCCGCATCAGCCCGAAGCTCCCCCGCAACCTGCCCGCCTTCACCAAGGCATTCGGCAGCATCGCAAAGGCCAATAAGGTTGAAGCAAGCGCGCTGTTCATGCTGCTCCACAGCACGGCACTCAAGTACACCGCCGGTAAGTACTTCCGCCCCGGCATGGTGTTCGCTTTGCTTTATTAGTCATGCGGCGGCTCCAAAGTTAAGCTCGCACGCAAACAGGTCCTCGCCTTCGGCTGCGAATTGTTTGCTTAGCGACTTAACTTCTGCGCCTTTATCGCATCACTAATAAGCTCCGTTTTTTCGGTTATTAACAAAAGGGACTGCAATCTTGCAGTCCTTTTTTACTATACTATTTTTGAAACCGGAGTACATTATGTTCGAACTGATTCATGCCGGCGTTACGGCCCTCAATACCGTCCTGTACGATTTCTACATCGTTCCGCTGTTCCTGATTATCGCAGGAATTTTCCTTTCCGTCCGTCTGGGATTCCCGCAGGTCCGGCACTTTGTCGAGATGCTTCGCGTCACCCGCGACAAGCCCTTGCACGCCCACGGGATTTCGTCTTTTGGGGCCCTGATGGTCTCGACCGCTTCCCGCGTGGGTACAGGCAACATCGTCGGCGTCTCGACGGCCATCTGCCTCGGCGGTGCGGGCGCTATTTTCTGGATGTGGTTCATCACGGTCATCGGTGCGGCTTCCGCCTTCGTGGAATCGACGCTCGCGCAGATCTACAAGCGCCATGACGACGTGACCGGCCATTCTTACGGCGGCCCCTCGTACTACATCCAGACAGCCCTCGGTTTGCGTTGGCTCGGCATCCTCTTCTCGGCATTCGTGCTCATCACCTACATCGTGGGCTACAACCTGCTCGCCTCCTACAACATCCAGGATTCCCTCTCGGGCTACAGCTTCTACGACAAGGGTTCTACACCCGTCGTCATCGGCATCGTCCTCGCAGTGCTCTTTGCCGCCTGCATTTGGGGTGGCGCCAAGAAAATCACCACCATTACGAGCTACCTCGTCCCCATCATGGGCACCATCTATGTAATCGTGGCTCTCGGCATCATTATCTACAACATCTCGAATGTGCCCGCCATGTTCGCCACCATTTTCAAGAGTGCGTTCTCGTTTGACGCGGGATTCGGCGGATTCGCCGGAAGCTGCATCATGTACGGTATCAAGCGCGGTCTGTACTCCAACGAAGCGGGTATGGGTTCCGCTCCGAACGCCAGCGCCAGTGCGAGCGTCTCGCACCCGGTCAAGCAAGGACTGGTGCAGTCGCTCTCCGTATTCATCGACACGCTCCTCATCTGCTCGGCTACGGCGCTGATGTGCCTTTCCTGCGACGTCGAACCGACCAAGGAAATTTCCGGAATTCTCTATGTGCAAAAGTCCCTGACATCCGTTTTGGGGACTCACGGAGCCATCTTCATCACGTTCTCGATGTGCCTTTTCGGCTACACCACGCTCATCGGCAACTACTACTACACCGAAGGCTGCCTGCGCTTCATCTTGAACAAGCGCCCGAACAACACCATCCGCAACATCTTCAAGGCCATCGCGACCGTCATCGTTTTCGTCGGGGCCATCTCCAGCGCTTCTTTCGCCTGGGACAGCGCCGACCTCTGCCAGGGTCTCATGGTCCTCGTGAACATCCCCGTCATCCTAATTCTCTCGCCCATCGCCATCAAGGCGCTCAGGAATTACATCGAACAGCGGGAAAAAGGCCTGGAACCCGTCTACATCGCAAAAGAATGCGGCGTCGACCAGCAAACCGACTACTGGATAAAATAAATTTCTCTGATGAAGATAAAAAGGTACCCACGCACTTGCGGGGCACCTTTTTTGTTATTCCAAGGAGAATCTTTCTGGCTAGTTCGTCGGCGTGACGTGCGTTTCCTTTATGATTTGCATCTTGTTGCTCGGATTACTGCCCCATCCGTAATCAAACACAAGGAGCGTTGCATTCATAAAGGCCTCATCCGCTTCGATATAGAAGTCGAGTTGCGTCGGGCAAATGCAATTGGCTTGCGGGGCAGATTCGTCAATGTTCGGCTTCACATAGAGGGTATCGCCCCCAACGGAAACATCGATGTTTTCAATTTGCACGGCACAATTCATCTGGACCGTCTCAATGACAATCTCCGCCTTGTTTCCCAATTCATACATGCGGGCCACCGGAGGAATTGCGCCGTCACCTGCACGCGGGCCATCTGAACCACCGTCCGTCAGCGGGTCATCCCCGTTGTTCGAGTTGCGGCACTGGGCCGTCGCATCCTCGATAATCTGACGCGGGCGATTCTTTGCAGCATCGATAACTTCCGTCGGGCCGTTGTTGTCAAAGGCGGTATAGCCGAAACCTTCATATTTCCTGTCAAACAGGAACTCCACTCGAGCATTGCACCCGCACGTATAATCCCCCTTGCTGCGGTCGATATTCACGAAGAGCGTATCGTTGATGAGGTTCGCTCCGGTACGTGCAATGGCCTTCTTGGCTTCCGTTATCACAGAGTCCACAGAGTCCTCATCTAGACCACAAGGCAGGTTCAGGTTCGCATTGATGATGGTGAGTTTCGCGAGCCCGTCAATCCTAGCGATGGAACTCATGTAGGGGTAAGGTTCCGCCTCGCACTGGGCCGAGTTCCCATCAAAATCATGGTTCGGCAAGCATTCAAGCGAGATATTGCTCAACGGCACCGCGGTACTCCCGCTATGAACCGACGAGGAACTTGGAGTTGTCGAAGACGAAGACGGCACACCACTCTGTTTATCGAGGGTCGAGCGAATGACCCCTTCCACGACTATAAAGGATGCGTTCGTAAAGGCGGGCTCATCCTTCATCACGAAATGGAATTCGGCCACGCACTTGGAGTCATCCTCCGCCTTGGCCTCGTCCACAACCTGCTTCACGTAGAGCGTATCGCCCACCGCCATGACATCGATGCTGTCGAGAAGCGCCGGATTCACAATCATCCCGGCAAACCCGCTAATCTTGTAAGCCGGCATCATCACATGGTCCACGGAAACAATCACCTTGTCGGAACCATCTTCCTGCCCCATGAGGGCGTGCGGCGGGAGCGCGAGACCATCCCCACCCGGAATATCGAAACGCCCCGAGGATTGCATGCACGTGCCAAAAACCTTCACCTTCTGCACAGGGGTTCCCGCAACGGAAGAAGATGAACCCACATCCGCAGAAGATTCGGGATTCTGCGAGCCCGAGGACACCGGCTGCGAAACCGAGGATACCCCTTTCGCACCGGAAGATTCCGCGCCGGCACTTGACGATTGGTCCTGCGAACCCGAAGAACCGCCAACGGTATCGGAAGATTCAATCGTCTCCCCTCCGGTCACGGAATCCGGACCCGAAGACGATTCATCACCACACGCCATCATCATGAGTGACAAAGCCGCTCCACAGGCTAGCATTTTTTTCATGATAGACTCCTTTTTTTATCAAAATATACGCGCTGAAACGGGCAATTGCAAGCAAATCTGCCCCTATACGCGAATAATCAGTTATTCCGTGCAGTTAATCACGCCTTTTTTGCACGAAATCGGGATGCGGAGCTTATTTCGCTAGGCACTGGGCGGCTTTCAGCGTGATGTCCATTTCCAGTTTTTTCCGGTCTTCGAAGGCCGTCTTGATCAGCGAATGGACCGTGTAGTCCTTCTTGACGGACTTGAGCATGCAGGTGCAGACTTGCTTGTCCAAATCCTTCTGCTTCAGGCATTCCTTCACGAAAGCCCCGTCCATCTCGGCAGGGAAATCTTTCGGGAAGCAGGGTTCCACCACGCCGAATCCCCATTTGGAGATATCGACGTTGCTTCCGTCAGCAGAGACGGATCCAAGAACCTTGGCCATGGCTTCCTTGTCACCGATAAGCTTGTCGAAGGCGCACTGGCACGACTTTTCCGCCTGGGCGGCTCCGAGCCATTCGGCAGACTGGGCCGAGCACGACTGTACGAAATTGTCCTTGAATACGGGACTCTGCAACAGGGCCATCAAAATAAACATCTCTTCGGGGGAAACCGAGAGGCCGGTCGACTTCTGTTCCTGCGTGGCTGGTGCCGCGGGTGCTGCGGCGGCGGCCGAAGATTTCGGTGCCGGGGCGGCAAAACTGAGGGTTACGGCAATCAGGGAAAAGAGGGCTGTTTTAAATACGTTCATATTCTACCGTTTTTTTAGAAAATAGCAAAAACACCTATGGTTTTGCTATATTTACATGCACTATGAGTCTAAAATTTGATACCCCCATTACCGAAGTTCCGCTGTTCCACCAGGGCAAAGTACGCGACATGTACGACCTGGGCGACAGCTTCCTGATGGTCGCCAGCGACCGTCTTTCCGCTTTTGACGTGGTGCTCCCCACCCCGATCCCTGGTAAGGGCAAAATCCTCAACCAGCTTTCGCTGTTCTGGTTCAAGCACCTCGGCATGAAGAACCACCTCATCACCGCCGATGTGAACGAGTATCCGGAAGTGCTCAAGAAGCACGCCGACTACCTCCGCGGTCGTTCCATGATCGTGAAGAAGGCTCATCGCCACTCCGTGGAATGCATCGTCCGCGGCTACATCGTGGGTTCCGGCTGGAAGGACTACCAGAAGACGGGCCGCATCTGCGGTCACGTGCTCCCCTCCAACATGCAGCTCTGCCAGAAGCTCGAAAAGCCGCTCTACACGCCGAGCACCAAGCCCGACGTTGGCCACGACGAGAACATCAGCTTCGAACAGACCTTCGACATCGTTGGCGAAAAGGTCGCTACCACTCTCCGTGACATGTCCCTCGACATCTACACGAAGGCCCGCGACTACGCTGCCTCCAAGGGCATCATCCTCGCCGACACCAAGTTCGAATTCGGTGAAATCGATGGCGAAACCATCCTCATCGACGAAGTGCTTACGCCGGACTCCAGCCGCTACTGGCCGGCCGACAAGTACCAGGTGGGCAAGAACCAGGAAAGCTTCGACAAGCAGTACGTCCGTGACTGGCTTGAAACGCTCGACTGGGGCAAGACCTACCCGGGTCCGGAAATTCCACCCGAAGTCGTGAAGAACACGCTCGCCAAGTACGAAGAAATCTTCGTGCGCCTCACCGGCAAGCAGCCCGAGCTGTAATGAGACCGTTCGCATGAACGATTTCCGTGAGCGACAAGCGCCTGGTATTAACTAGGCGCGGTCGCGAGAGCGAGGGCCAGCCCTAAACTTGTTGTTTAGATTCTAGCCCGAGCGGTCGCTATTTGGTCGTCGGCTCCAGGGCCTGCGGCCTTTTTTAAAGAGAAAAACTTTCATCCGAAGGATATAAAAATGAAATCTGTACCTATAACGCTGCTCACCGGTTACCTCGGAGCCGGAAAGACGACCCTCCTGAACTTTGTGCTCAACAACCAGCAGGGTTACCACGTCGCCGTCATCGTGAACGACATCGGCGAAGTGAACATCGACCAGACGCTCATCGAGAAGGGCGGAAACATCACGAAGGAAGATTCCGGCAAGGTGGTGCCGCTTTCGAACGGATGCATCTGCTGCTCCTTGAAGACCGACCTTTTGGAACAGATTGCCGAACTCCTCGAGATGAACAAGTTCGACTACATCCTCATCGAGGCTAGCGGTATTTGCGAGCCCGTGCCTATCGCACAGACCATCTGCATGGCGGGCAGCCAGCTGCAAAGCCGCGACGGACGCCCCCTCGCCTGCCACCTCGACAACATCGTATCGGTGGTGGACGTCGCACGCCTCGCCGACGAATTCGCTGGCGGCCAGAAGCTCCTTTCGAACGACCTCGAAGAAGAGGACATCGCAAACCTCCTTATCCAGCAGATCGAATTCTGCAACACCATCATCATGAACAAGGTCGATTCCATCAGCAAGAACGACCTCGAGCACGTGAAGGCGGTGGTGCGTGCGCTGCAGCCCGAAGCCAAGATGATCGAGACGAACTACGGCAAGGTCGAGATGAAGGATATCCTCGACACCAAGCAGTTCGATTTCGAGAAGGTCGGCAGCTCCGCCGCCTGGGCCAAGGAACTCATGAAGGAGACGAAGCCCGAAGACGAAGATGACGATGATGACCATGACGAGCACGAACATCACCACCACGACCATGATGATGACCACGACGAGCATGAACATCACCACCATCATGACGATGATGACCACGATCATGAAGACCACAGCCACTGCGACCACGAGCATGGCGTGTGCCATTGCGGCCACCACCACGACAAGGACCATCCGCACGGTGACGAATACGGCATCGGCACTTTTGTGTATGAACGCCGCCGCCCGCTAGTCCGCGACAAGTTTGAGACGTTCCTCGACAACTACCCCACGAGCATCATCCGCACCAAGGGTCTCGTGTGGTTCGAGGACGAACGCAACAACAGTTACCTTTTTGAACAAGCGGGCAAGCAGGCTTCCGCACAGAATTTCGGGCCGTGGTTCGCCAGCGAAAGCGAAGAGGAACAGAAGAGGATCTTGCGCGAGAATCCCGACCTGCTGAAAGTATGGGACGCCGAATACGGGGACAGGATTATCCGTCTCGTCTTCATCGGCCAGCACATGGACAAGAAGAAGATTATCGCCGCTATGGACAACTGCCTGGGAGTTTAATCCCCGGCAGTATCAAGGCCTTTAACCCAGCTGGTCTGGGTTGAGGCACTTGAGTTCATCGACAACGAACAGGCCGTCCTTGCGGATGAGCTTGTCGTCGAACCAGATTTCACCACCACCAAATTCCGGACGCATGATGAGCACCAGATCCCAGTGGATGGCGCTCTGGTTTCCGTTGTAGGCATCGTCGTAGCACATGCCCGGCGTAAAGTGGATGGAGCCCGCAATCTTTTCGTCAAACAGAATGTCGCACATGGCCTCGTTCACGAACGGGTTGAAGCCTATGGCGAACTCGCCCACATAGCGGGCACCCTCGTCGGTATCGAAGATGGCGTTGAGGCTCTTTTCGTCGCCCTGCTCGCAGGTGGCCTTGACAATCTTGCCTTCCTTGAATTCCAGACGCACGCCGCTGAAGAACTTGCCTTCGTAAAGCGTCGGCGTGTTGTAATGGATAACGCCTTCGATACTTCCCTGCACCGGAGCCGTATAGACTTCGCCATCGGGGATGTTCATGTTGCCGCAGCACGGCACCGCCGGAATATCCTTGATGCTGAAGCTGATATCGGTATCCTTGGCCACGAGGCGAACCTTTTCCGTCTTGTTCATCAGGTCCACTAGGCCCTGCGCGGCCTTGGCCATCTTGGGGTAATCGGCGAGGCATGCCTTGAAATAGAAGTCCTCGAACGCCTCGGTGCTCATCTTGGCGCCCTGGGCCATGGACGGATTGGGCCAGCGAAGCACACACCAGCGCGTCTTTTTAACGCGGTAGTCGAGCACTTCCTTGGTCATCATGCGGTACTTGAGCATCTTCGCGTCGTCGATATCGCTGTTCTCCATCGCATTGTCGGCACCGCGGATGGCGATGTAGGCCTGCATTTTCATCATCTCGGCGAGCGCGAGGTCGGCGCTGAGTTTCATCTGTTCGTCGCTAGCGGACTTGATGACCTGGCGACGGATTCGGCTACGGCTGTTGTGCACGAAGGCATTGCCGCCAACGTTCTCGACTGCCTTGACAAGCTCTACGGCCACTTCGTCGGGAACGTCCGTTGTCTCGATAAGAATATTTTCGCCCGCCTTGAGGGCAATTGCGTTGTTAATCAGATTCTCTGCCAGTTTCGTAATGCGTGGGTCGGTCATAATCCTGTACCTTGTAGATTTAAAAGCCGGCGACAGTGACGTCGTCGGCCTAAAATGTAAAAATCTATTTAGTATTGTTCAGCTCCAAATGGTTACTCCGTAAACGTAAACGGGATTGTTACCGTCGTATTGCCCGATTTCACCTTGGTAAAGGTCCACCGGCCGACAGCCCTCTTGATATCGGCGTCGAATTCAGCATACCCCGTCGTAGAAGAAATCACCGCGATGCTGATGACTTCCCCGCCCGGAGATACCGTGAACTGCAACGTGACCTTGCCCTGGAAACCAGGCCTTTTCTTGAGGAACTTGTTGTATATATGGCGCAGGCCCGGAGTCCGCTGGCGCACCACCTTCATGATGTCCGAAGCGGAACGCGCCGAGTTTCCCGGACCCATGTCGATATCTCTCTCGGAAGGAGTCTTCAAGTTTCCCATGGCCTGGGTCGAGATCGCTCCGACGGAGCCCCCAACAAGGCTCGCCATCGCATCCCCGATCCCCCCACTTCCACCCGAGGCGACTCCCGGATTGAAGCCGGCATCCAGCTTACCTTGGCGGACTCCCGCAATCTGCGTTTTTCCGGTCACCTGCAAGCCGTTGGTGCTCTTGAGAACCTTGTCGATATCCCTCGCGAATTTCTGATCCACCAAATCGTAGACCATGGCACTTGCATTGTGCGTCTGCGCCGTGAGCAACTTGAGAACCCCACGTCTTTCGGGTGCTCGCGGGTCCCCCTTGTTCACCGGCTTACCGCCGCCGCCAGGCCTTTTGCGAATGATTTCCCTTTTCTTTTTTTCCTGTTTCTGTACCTGCTTGTTTTCCTCCTTGTGTTCGACGATGTTCATGGTGGCTTCGATTTCGACGGTCTCCGTTTTCTCGAAGATGACGTCTTCAATGAGCCGTTCATACGCAGCCGCCCAAAAGCACAAGGCAATCGCGACAAGGAACGAGACGCCAGCAATGCGCCACATCCTCCTGTCGGAATCCGGCATCAGGGACGCGATGAACGATTCCGTGGTTTGTGTTGTCTTTTTCATGATGTTATCCTCCTATTTATAGGATTGTTTTTATATGGGAATAAAGAGATTCACTACCCCGAAGGCGGGGCATTGTCTTGAGAGCACGATGTCGATGGAGAAAACGGCTAATTCAAGGAATTATTTTGTATGTATTTCCATTCTGAATCCGTTCCTTTATTCGGATAAAGAACGATTCTTATTTCCCTTTCAATCCTAAACTATAAAGAAAAAATTTTTCCGTTGCGCGGCGACACGTAAACAATTTTTCATGGATTCAATTGTAAACTCAGGCCTGGCAAGGGATGACGCGCCGATGCTAGTGCGCAAAGCGATTTCGCAAAAATCTGCTTTTCCGGTTTTTACAAAAATATATCTCAACCAGTTCTATTCCAATCTAGAAGGCTCCGGGGGCCCAACAGGGCCTTATTGGCCTTTTTCCGTGGTCCCAAACTGCAGAGATTCCTATATTATTCTTACCATGAAACTTTTAGCTACCCCTCCCGACCTGAACAAGATTGCTCGCCCGAACTGGATTGAAATCAACCTAGACGCCCTCTGCAACAACATCCAATTTATCCGCAGCCAGATTCCTGCGAATACCAAGATTCTTTTGCCCGTCAAGGCCGACTCCTACGGCCACGGGAGCCTCGCCTGCTCGTTTGCCGCCAAGTTCGGCGGTGCCGACTACCTGGGAGTGGCCCACATTAGCGAAGGCATGCTGCTGCGCCAGTACGGCATGGACCTGCCGATTCTCGTACTCGGTCCCTGCACTCCGGCCGACTTCGCCTACTTCGTAGAATTCCAGCTGACCGCCGCCATCACGGACATCCGTACGGCCATGGCGTTCGACCAGTACCTTCGCGATACGGGCACCACCTGCAAGGCGCACATCGCCATCGATACGGGCATGAATCGCTACGGCTTCGACGCCGAAGACTTTAACAACATCCGCGCGGCACTCTCCCTCAAGAACCTGCGCTTCGAAGGAATGTTCACGCACCTCGCCACGGCCGACATGCCGGGGAACCCGAAGACCGACATCCAGATCCAGCGATTCACGCGCCTTGTCGACGTCTTGGAAGCCGAAGGGCTCCGCCCCGAAATCTGCCACTGTTCAAGTTCCGCAGGCACGCTCACGCGCCCCGAAAGCCACTTCGACATGGTGCGTCCGGGCCTTGCGCTCTACGGTTACAACTGCATGGGAGCAGCTCCTTCCCCGTGGCCCATCAAGCCCGTCATGAAAATCAAGTCCACCATCCGCCACATCCACGACGTGAAGCCCGGCGAAACAGTGAGCTACGGCGGTTACTGGATGGCCCAGCAGCCCACGCGCATCGCGACCATCGCCATCGGTTACGGCGACGGCTACCTGCGTGGCGAGTACAACAAGGGATTCGTCTTTATCCGCGGACAGCTGTGCCCGATTCTCGGCCGCGTTTGCATGGACGCGACGATGGTCGACGTGAGCCACATCCCCGACGTACAGGTCGGCGAGACGGTAGACGTCGTGAACGGCGAACTGGACTTCCGCATCTCGATGGAAAGCGTCGCCGACGACCACCACACGATTCCGTACGAACTCACGAGCCGCGTGGCACGCCGCCTGTACCGCAAGTACTACTGGAAAAACCGCCTGGTGCGCTGGGACTACCTGCGCCAGGAATTCGGCGTGAAGGACTACCGCGAATACCCGCTCCGCTAAAGCTTATTCGCGATACAAATCGTTTTCGATAATATACTGGTAGACGGACGGTTCCAGCCCTTCGGGGCGTTTGTCGCGATTCCGCAAGAGTTCCCTGCGAATAGCCGTACTGGAATACTTCCCGTTGAAACCTTCTTCTGGCCCGAGCCACAGCAAGGGCGCATAGCCGTTGGCCTTGTGCTGGACCAAGTCCGGCTTGGGGTAACCGTTCCTCGCGAATACAATCAGTTCGATATCGCGCAGCAACAGGTGGCCGTTATAGTTTGTTCCAAAAAAGTTCAGCGGATCACGCCAGTGCGGAATTCCGTCGTACGTATCGGCGCCCGTTAAAAGCCTGAAATTGATATCCGGAAATTCTTCCTTGAGGCCCATCATAAAAACGTAAGAGCCGCGGTAGTCACCCTGGCGGATTTCCAAATCCGAGAGCACCAGGCGCTTGTCGCCAGAGAACGCGAGTTCCAGCATGGCGAATCGGTCTTCGGGGCTTGCGTTGAGCGTCTTGTCCCAGCGGTCGGGACTCGGCATAAACCAGACTTCGTCGCAAAAACCGCGGTCGAGGCACGTTCTTGCCACAGAAACATGGTCCATGTGTACCGGGTCGAACGCTCCGCCCAGCACGGCCACATTCTTGCGACCACTAGAAGACATAGGTGATAAATCCGATATTGAGCTGCAGGCGGCTGCCCGAAACCTTCTTGTCGGCAAAGGGATCGTAATGTTCCAGCACCCATCGGTAACTGACATCCGCAAAAAGCACCGCCTTCCCGAAAAGGTGCAGCAGGGAACCGAAACCGGCACCCCATTCATTCCACGCGACGTCGCCCAGATCGCTCAATTCCTTGACTCGGGAATAGTTACCGATCAAGTAGAGCTGGCCCAGCAGGTGGATACCCAGTTCGATATCGAGTTCGGAATGTTCCACCTCGACATTTTCGTCATCGTCGGTTTCCTCGTTATAGTCGAAGAAGCCATAACCCACGCGCGCAAGCGCAATTCCCGGGAGCCATACGCCCAACATCGGTTCAATCTGCCGGAGCCCGAGGCCGCGTTCCGTACCCACGCCCGTGCCGGAGCCGAAACCGAGGGCTGCGCCCAGGAAGAACGGCGTACGGATTGTACTCGCATCGGAAACGGGGGCCGCACTGGCGCCAGCAGCACCCTGCGCAGACGCAGACGCGAAGCAAAGGCCCAAGGCAACCACCAGGGCCTTCAACAAACTCAAATGATTCTTCTTGTTTTTCATATCAAAGTACCACAATCAAGGCAATACCTAAACCGAGCGCCGCATTGAACAGCGCATCGACCTTAGTAAGCATATAGAATTTTTTTGTCAGGTCGCCCACACGCAAAACGTGAACAAGCGTCAAATCGGAACAACAAAGCGTAAAAAGCAGTTTTAAAGCCACCACAGCCGTTATCCAGAGCGCAAGTCCCGACCAATACGTAAGGCAAGTGAAAACGGTGGACAAGAAAAGCGAAAGCAGCAGGTTGGAGCGACGCACCACGCCTTCCTGGGTTTCGGCCATCATCTTCTTGAATTCCTCCGTCTTTGCACAAATCGTCTCGTAGCTCGTGACGAACTCGGAAATGTTGTACCCCATCATCACCAGAGCCGCCACCAACGTCAATTTTACCGCAATATCCATTCTAGTATAACCCCCTAGTTCCTAGAATTCAAAATTCTCAAATAGCTCGCATAACGTGCCCGCGAAAGCTTGCCCGACTTCACCGCAGCGCGCACAGAGCAGCCCGGTTCCTTCAAATGCTTGCAATTGCTGTACTTGCAGGTAAATAGGTCGCCCTCGAAAAATCCTGGAAAAATCTTTGCCAAGGTCTCACCGTCCATTTCGTCGTCGCCATCAGCAATGCCAATGCTCCGAATCCCCGGCGTATCGATGACGTAACCGCCACCCGGAAAGTCGAACAGGCTCGAAGAAGTCGTCGTATGCCTTCCCTTCCCGTCGCGTTCACGCACGGCACCCGTCTCGAGTTCCGCACCCGGCACAAGAGCATTCACCAACGTCGACTTGCCCACGCCGCTCTGCCCGCTGAATACGGACGACTTGCCCAAGAGTTCCTCACGCAGGCGTTCCAGGCCGATACCTGTCTTCACGCTCACGGGAATCACCTTATCCACGATGCTCATGAAGTCGCGGATATCGTCATTCAGGTCAGCCTCGCCATTCGGCAGCAGGTCCATCTTGGTCAGCACCAGCACGAACGGCAGGTTGTTCAGGTTCGCCGCCAGCAAAAAGCGGTCCATGAACCCGTAGTTGAACTCCGGCTGCGTCACACTCGCGACAATCACCACCTGGTCGATATTCGCGGCCAACGTCAGCTTTCGGCGGAAACTGTCTCGCGGTCCGGGGCGCTTGAGTTCGCTCTTTCGCGGGAGCACACGCACCACGCAGTACTTCTGCGATCCCACGCCTTCACCAGAATCTTCGTCTTCGTTCACCTGCCCCAAAAGCACGCGGTCGCCCACCGCCGGGAATTCCCCAAGCGCTTTCGACGTTGTCGCGCGGTACATAGCCGTGACAGTCCCTTCTTCCGGCAAGCGCACTTCACAAGTGCGGCGGTGCACTTCGACCACCAGCCCCTCGACGCAATCCTTCTCGTCGATTTTTTCGAGCGGGTCCTTGATTTTCTTGATGCGGGGATTCTTGAATTCGCGACTAAAGCGTTCCTTGACCGGGCGCTCGTCTACCACGCCCGATTCCAGCTCACGCATCACGTCGATACGCCTGCTGCGGTGATCGCGGCGGGTCGGCCTTACGCGACGGAGCGGTTCCGGTTCGTCATCGAATTCGTTATTTAGCATCTTTCTTGCAATTTAAAAATTCGGGCAACGTCTTCTCGAGTTCCTCTTCCGTGACGGGTCTGTTCTGACGAATCGATTCCATCAAAAAGTGGATGGCCTTGAGGCGTCCGTTGCACTTTTCGATACAGTTGTCGTAAAAGCCCTTCGTCTTGTAGTCGCCTTCGTTGATATGCTCCGACGCATACAGGAAATGCTCCACGCAAATCGAAAGCTGTTCGGCTTCCGCGCGCAAGTCCACAAGGTTGCTTTTGGTAAAAAACGGCATAGGGTAAATATAGTTTTTTCGCCGCAGCATTTAATCTAATGTATATTTATACCATGCTCCTGCACCTTTTCAAAATGTCCCGGCCCGTCAATATCGTCATCGCGATGGTGACGCTTTCCATCGGTTACTACCTGCTCTCGGCCATGCCCACGCAGGACATGGGAATCAGCTGGACAACGCTTGTGTTACAGACGCTCGGTTTTGCGTGCGCAATCGGATTCGCGAACATCCAGAACGACATCTGGGACCTGGAAACCGACCGCCTGAACCGTCCGGAACGCCCGCTCGTAAGCGGCAAGGTCCCGATGGGTGTTGCCCAAAAAGCCTGGGTCGTCCTGCTCGTTCTCGGAATCGCCTGCGGGATTGCCGAAAGCCTCGTCACCGAAACGGGCTTTACCTCCGCGATATTCTTCGTACTGCTCACGGTGCTCCTGGTCGCCTACAACAAGTGGCTCAAGCACATTCCGCTTTTAAAGAACATGACGGTCGCCCTCATGTGCGCGACGCCACTCTTCCTCTGCCTTTTCTACCCCACCGGCCTCCGCGAAACCGAGACGTTCTCGCTGGGTCTCGCCGACAAGATAGGCTACCTCTACCCAGCCATGCTGTTTGCTTTCTTACTGACAACCGCCCGCGAAATCTATAAGGACCTGGAAGACGAAACGGGCGACCTCAAGGCGGGCATCATGACATTCCCGCTGATTGCAGGTTCCGATGTAGCAAGGCGCCTCGCCGGGCTCATCACGCTGTTCTGCTGGGCATTGCTCCCGCTCCCCGTGGTGCAAGGTTTCTACCCCATGATGTTCCTGATTGTCGCCGGGGCCATCATCACGCCGTGCGTAGCGCTCATCATCGTTTTCGCGCACAAGAGAAACTACCGCCGCTCCCAGAAGCTCGTGAAGGTAGCGATGTTCGCAGGCCTCGTGGCGCTGCTCGTAAGCTGCTAATTATCCTCATGAAAAAAAGACATCTCTTTTTACTGCTTCCCTTGGCCCTGGCCATGCAAGGATGCCCTTATATCGCAAGTGGCGACAGTCTCGCGTCTGACAAAATAACGCTCGAAGACCTACAAGGGTGCCAATACTTCGAAGATCTCTATATATCAAGTTTTTCTCAGTATTCTACTTTAAGATGCGAGAAGAAATGCATCATAGACTCTGTTTATTATAGCGAACATAGATTCTATAAGGCCGACACAAATTTTCTGGGCACCGACACTTCTCTCGCCAGTCCCTTATGGGAACTTAGTTCAGCATGGCAGGATACCGCAATTGTCAAATTATTGGAACCAGAGAATGACGGTTTCTATTATTACAACTTTAAAATAGGCAATGAAGCAAACTATTCCGATGACTATCTAAACGCTTCCTACAAAAAGGAATGGACTCTATGCAAAGAATAGCCTTCCTATTTTGTCTTATTTGTGCGGTCCACGCAAACGCAATTTACTTTTCAACCACACTTGGATACAGCCGTCTTCAGGAAGACAACCAAATTTATAAACCGGGCAGCATCCTCCACGTATCATTTGAAACGGGATTCTTTAACGAGCCAGAGAATGATCTCGATTACAAGCTAGCCTTCGGCATAGACCGGTTTGGCTATTCCCATTCCGATGGCGATGTAAGCGTATCCTTTTGGGAATTCTACTTCAAGCCGATAACCATATCGTTTACAAAGCACAATATCATGTTTGAAGTAGCGCCTTTTACAGGAGTGATAATTACGGCAAACAATTTGGATGATTATAATGACACTCTTTTATTTCACAGACCGGAACCCTACAGAGCAGATATCTACATATACCGGTTAACCGTCGGCTATGAAAATCGTTTAGGATACCAAATAAACAAGATGTTCCTTATAGGTTTAACTACAAATTACCGTTTCCTTGCCTATGGAATCCATAGAAGGAGATACCACAAAGAAGAACGCCCATTCATGGGCGGCTGGGGGCTCAATTTCCAGTACAATCTGCCGTGGTAGCGCCGAATTAGCCCTCTAGGGCTCGACTAAACGGAGCCATTTTTCTATCTTTGCCCCCGAATCAATTAACCGGATCCTTCATCTCCGTTCTTGCAGGCTTTGTTCAAGATGA
>CACXKY010000045.1:17098-34161 GCA_902768325.1 Fibrobacter succinogenes | reverse complement strand
GCCCTGCTCCTGATAGCTTGTAGCGATTCCAAAATCACGGGCACCGACGAACAGGCGAACTCCATCACCGCCAATCTCGACAGCGCGCTCGCCGTATGGCTTTCAAGCGACACGCTTATAGCCCCCAAACCGCAAGACACCTCGGTTCATTCGTCATACGACCTCATCATTAAGGATCCAGACAACCCGAACCGCAACCCGGGCGTAAAGGTGAAGAACGGGACGCTGTACAAAAATGTCGACACCGGTTTCGAATCGCTCACCTGCGAAACCAAGACGAACTGGTTCGTCTATTCCGTCAATGCAGGCGATTCGCTGATACACAAGTACCTTGTCTTGCCGGATTCCATGAGCGCAGGCGATTTCGAATCGGATTGCATCGCCGAAAGGGGGCTGTTCGGGACGGACACGACAAGCAAAACCGCAGGACAGAAAGTCCACTCCTGTGATTTGGAAAGCGCCGAGCACCTGAACGAAAACAAGCAATACGTAGACCCGAACTGGAAGAAGTACGCAGAGCTGATTGTAGGCATCTGCCGAGAATAAGAAACTAAACCGAAATAACAAAACACGGCGTCAAGGCTTTGTGCCATGACGCGTTACGAAACACATCCTTAAAAAGGAGGGAGATATGAAACTCACAACCCAAACCATTATCTGCGGGCTTTTCACGCTTGCGCTTTACGCCTGCTCAAGCGATAACGCGTCCGCCCCGGAACAGGTCCTTTCGCAGGCTTCCGGCAACAACAAGGAACAACAGCATGTACGTATCGAACCGCCAAGCGAAACGGACTCCATCCCCGAAAGCTGGCTGGAAGGCAACACAATCACCAGGGCGATCATGGTCGATTACTGGTGTGTCGAAAGCCCAGAACATCCGGATAATCCCATGTGGTGCCTTCCTCACAGGGTCCAACAGGAAAGCGGGACGGTAACCAGTATGTACTGGGGAACAAGTGACCGCATCAGCTGCGAACTGGCAGAGGATACCCTTACCTACGCTGAGTACCTCTCCAGGGACGATAGCACCGTATCGAAAACGTTGAGCCGCAGCGCCGCCAATTACGTCGCCGATATCGCGGAAGTATTCCGGGATTCCTGCGAAGCCGAGGGAGGGACTTTCACCGAAGACAACGAAGCATTCCTGGAATGCGAGGTCAAGACGAAGACCAGGGAATGCGAAGACTGTCCGGCAGACTTACCCCGCATCTACAGCGACCCGAACTGGAGGCTGTTCGCCGAAAAAATCATCAAACCCTGCCAGATAGCCCCCGCATTGTAGCCTTAAAAAGAGGGAAAAAATGCAAAAAAAGGCCCTAACGGCCCCCAAGAAGCCCCGGCAGCCCCGGGGCTTTTCCTCAAAAAACGGCATTTTCGGCTAAAAATCGCCAATTTTTGCAAATTTTAACGTTAATTTGTCTGTAAACAACGGAAAAATTTTACATTCCGTCCTTTACACACAAGATGTTAATTGTTATATTTGGCGAAAAAATAAACATCCACCCCCGAAAATCGGGGAAACCCCAAAGAGGTTAAAATGGCAACCGTTATCCGTCTCGCCCGCTTCGGCAAGCGTCACAACCCCATCTACCGCGCCGTGGTCATCGACTCCCGCAAGGCCCGCGACGATAGCTTTATCGAACAGGTTGGTTTCTACAACCCGAACACCAAGACCCCGGACATCAAGTTCGACCAGGAAAAGGTTCTCAAGTGGCTCCAGACTGGCGCCCAGCCGTCTGACACCGTCCGCAGCCTCCTGAAGAAGGTCGGCATCATGGACCTCTTCCACGAAATCCGCGCCGGCCGTTCCATCGAAGGCAAGGTCGCCACTCCGCGTCCGGAAAAGGCCAAGAAGGCCAAGCTCGGTCCGAAGGCCCTCGCCAAGATCGAAGCTGAAAAGGCTGCCAAGGAAGCCGCCGCTGCTGAAGCTGCTGCTGCCGCTGAAGCCCCGGCTGAAGCTGCTGCCGAAGCCCCGGCCGAAGCATAATCAAAAAGCTTTGAAAAGGTCCTGTGCCCCGCGCACGGGACTTTTTTTATCCAGTTAGTCACTAGTCATTAGTCAATGGTCATTGGCTTCTAGCCAGGCGGCAGAGCCGCGATTACTCAACTAACAACTAATAACTAATGACCAACAACCGCATCTCGAAGCCCCAAGTTCCATCCAATAAGCAATGTCTGAATCCGAAGCCTACATCACCGTCTGCCAGCTCATGCGCACGCATGGCGTCAAGGGATATATCAAGGCGATGCCCTTGACCCACGACCTCACGCGCCATGAAAGCCTCAAGGCCGTGCGGCTGAAGAAGACGAACGGGGAAGAATTGGACTTGGAGTTGGAAGATTCCAAGCTTGCGAATTCTATCTGGCTCCTGAAGTTCAAAGGTTACGATACGCCGGAGTCCGTGACGCATTTCGTAAACGCCGACTTGATGATTCCCGAATCGGAGAGGCTCCCCGCCCCCGAAGGGGAATACTATATCGACGACCTGGAAGGATTCCGCGTCCATACCCAGGACGGGCGTGACGTGGGCGAAGTCGTCCGCGTCGAGGAACTCCCCAGCGTAGATGCGTTCGACATCAAGTTCGACCCGCAGTTCCAGGAAGCCTTCAGCAAGAAGCGCATCCTCGCCCCATGGATAGACGACTGCGTTCTCGAAATCAACGAGGACGGCGGCTACATCGTGTGCGACGCCGGTTACCTAAGGGCGCTCTGCCCCGAAGACCACAGCGCCGAAGCGGGTTCCCCCTCGGATGGAGATGCACAATGAAAATCGACTGCATCACCATATTCCCCGAAATGTTCGCCCCCATGAAGTCTTCTATCATGGGCCGCGCCCAGACCAAGGGCCTGCTGGAATTCAACACGGTCTACCTGCGCGACTTCGCCATCAACGACTACGGCCAGGTGGACGACGTTCCCTACGGCGGCGAACCGGGCATGGTGCTCCGACCTGAACCGCTGGCCAAGGCTATCCGCAGCACCGGTGTCAAGGAAGATGGCGGCAAGGTCATCTATCTCACTGCCGACGGAGTCCCCTTCACGCACAAGATTGCCGAGCAGCTTTCCAAGGAGAGCCACCTGGTGCTCGTGTGCGGGCACTACAAGGGAATCGACGACCGCATCCGCCAGACCGAGGTCGACATGGAGATTTCCATTGGCGATTTCGTGGTGAGCGGAGGCGAACTGCCCGCGATGCTTCTGAGCGACGCGGTGGTGAGGCTCATCGACGGGGCGCTCGGCAACCGCGAAAGCGGGGATACCGATTCCTTCGCCCAGGGCGTACTGGGATGGCCGGTCTACACCCGACCCGAGGAATTTGAGGGTAAAAAAGTGCCCGAGGTGCTACTTTCGGGCCACCACAAGAACATTTCTGAGTGGCGGAGGCAAGAATCCTTAAAAAGAACGCAGGAAAGACGCCCCGACATCCTTGAAAAATTTCAATTAAATGCTAAATTTGGCGACAAATAAAAAGAGGTACACACATGTCCCTGAACATCGAAGCAATCCACAACGAAAACGTGAAGACCGACTTGCCGGAATTCCGCGCTGGCGACACCATTACCGTTAATGTCAAGGTTATTGAAGGCACCAAGGAACGTATCCAGCCGTTCAAGGGTGTCGTGATCCAGCAGAAGAACACGGGCATCTCCAAGACCGTCACCGTCCGCAAAATGTCCGGCGCCGTGGCTGTCGAACGCGTTTTCCCGGTCAACTCCCCGCGCATTGACTCCATCGTCATTGATCGTAACGGCAAGGTCCGCCAGTCTCGCATTTACTACATGCGTAACCTCCGCGGCAAGGCTGCCCGTATCAACGAGCGCGAAGCCTAATTAGAGGCTTAGAGGGCTATTTCCCGATGATAACGGGGGATTCCCGAAAGAAAGTTATCCCGCCTACGCGGTCTCACGTGAAGGCGGGTTTTGTTGTATACTCTCCGGACTCTGGCAAGAGGAATATCATTATCCTCGACGAGGGCGAACTCGCGGCCATAGACCGGTCCAACGGGCTCAAGTCCACCGTGTTCAAGATGCACCCGGGCGACCTGATTGGCGTGGCGGCGCTTTTGGAACACGAGGCGTTCCGTTACCCGATTGAAGCGACAAGCGATTCCACGATTACCGTCGTCACGGAAGAATGCATGGAATCGGAACTCAAGACGCTCCCCCTCTGGATGCTTGCCGTCATCAAGAGCCTTTCGTCCAAGACCCGCAAGCTGAAAGAGGCGCTGCACAAGACGCGCTGCGAGAATACGCTCAAGAGCCTCGCCGAATTCTGCAGCCATCTCGAAGCGAAAAAGGACTACGCCATCAAGGATCTCGCCAGGGAATTCCAGTGGATGACCAAGATTCCCAAGCCGACCATCCAAGAAGAATTCAAGGCGCTCGCCCGCCGCAAGTTCCTCATACTGGACAATAATGGCGAAGAGACTTCGGTACGAATCGCAAACCCGCTCCTGCTACAGATTTTCGTCGATTACCTGAACGCCACGGAAAAAGGCGGCAACTGGGAACCGTTCTCGCTGGACCTAAACCAGAAGCGCCTCCTGGTCAAGCTTTCTGCGGTAGACCAGTCTCAAGAGATGGATGCGCCGGCATGGATTGCCTTCTTTACTGCACAGGGATTAAAACTCGACGTCGCCGGTTGGATCCGCGTACAGCAGTTCGGCTGGTTCAAGCCCAGCGGAGACAACGCGTTCGCCCCGAATACCGATAAAATCAAGTACTACCTTGCGGCGCTCCGCTACGAGACGAACATCCGGGGGGTGCTGTAATGCGTTTTTCTGCCGGAGAATACGTCTGCCTGGAAGGGGACAAGGCGAACACGCTCTACATCGTCAAGTCGGGCATGCTCGTCGGTTCTTCCAAGGTGAACGAAGACGCCCCGTTACAGAATTTCGGCCCGGGCAGCATCATCGGAGAATTCAGCCTGCTCGAAAGCGAACCGCGCGAACTCACGCTGCGCGCCGCAGAAGAAACCGAAATCCAGGTCATCGATCAAGACATGCTGCAGTCGGCCCTGGAACAGCACCCGGGGTGGTTCAAGTCCATCTTGACGTTCCTCGCGGCCCGCAACCGCATCGCCCAGAAGAACAAGCAGAAGAACGACCTCATCCAAGCGCTGCCTTCGTTACTGTACATCTTCTCGGCGCACCTGCAAGAGACGGGAGCCGATTCCATTCCGCTTGCGCTGTTGCACAAGAAGATTCTCGCCCTGAACAATACGCCTGCCGACGAGACGGATCACCTCCTCGCTTCGCTCGAATCCCTCGGGCTGTTGAAGACGGTCGGCAAGCACGATTCCGAAAAACAGGTCAAGGTCGAAAGCCTTCAGATTATCCCGCTGCTTTACGAGACGTTGCGTTACCGCGCCCTGAACCAGAAGGTCTCCCCGAACATCCTTTCCATGACCGAACAGATGGTGCTTACGACCTTCGTCAAGATTGCCAGGGAAAACAACGTTCCGCTGCAGAACGGACTTTGCACCATCACCACGGACCAGCTCAAGGCCGAAGCCAAGAGGTCCATGCACGGGCTCACGCTGACCTCCAGGACCATCGCCCCGCTTATCGACAAGGGACTCCTGAAGCCGTCGACTTCGTTCGACATCCACGCCCCGCTCGAAAGCGTAAGCTTCTTCTTTGCCGACTTCGAGAAGATTCTGGACCTGCTCGAACTGAACCGCATCTTCCCGCTGCTTGACAAGAATCTGGTATAGCGCCGAAGGCGCTAGTTTACAGTTACTAGTTATTAGTTACTAGAATTTCTAGTATCAAGAAGCCTCTTGAAATCCACGATACTAGGAACTCGGAACTTAGAACTAGGAACTCGTTTTTTCTATATTTACCGCGAAACAATCAATCACCTTAAAACAAGGCTTATTATGAAACTCTCTGCACTCCTCGTGACCCTTTCCTCCATCGCCGCATTCGCCCAGGATGCCGCCCAGCCGGAACAGCCGAGCGCCCTCGCCAGCCTGATGCCGATTATCCTCCTCTTTGTCGTGATGTGGCTTTTCTTCATCCGTCCGAAGAACAAGGAAATGAAGAAGATGGAAGAAATGCGCAAGGCCCTCAAGAAGGGTGACAAGGTGATCACCACCGCCGGCATCGTCGGTACCGTCACCAACATCGAGGAATCGACCAACGTCATCACGGTCCGTACCTCTTCCACCACCCTCATCGACTTCGAAAAGCAGGCTATCCTCCGCGTCTTGAACGCCGAGCCCAAGGCCGAAGAAAAGAAGTAGTCCGAAGGTAAAGCATGGCTATCCTCCCTATCCGCATTTACGGCGACCCGGTGCTCCGCAAAAAGAGCGAGCCCATCACCGAAATCACTCCCGAACTCCGCCAGCTGGCGAAGGACATGCTGGAGACCATGTACGATGCTCCGGGATGCGGGTTGGCCGCACCGCAGATTGGCAAGAACATCCGCCTGGTCGTCATTGACACGGCGATTCCTGGCGAAGAAGACCCGCGCCCCTATATCATGTTCAACCCCGAATGGGAAGCTGAAGATGATGCCAAGCCCGCCGACTACGACGAAGGTTGCCTTTCGCTGCCGGAAATTTTCTGCAACGTCGTCCGCCCGGACAAGGTCTGCGTACGCTTCTTCGACATCAACGGCGAACCGCAAGAAATCCACAATTGCGAAGGCCTTTTCGCCCGCTGCATCCAGCACGAAACGGACCACCTGAACGGTGACCTTTTCGTGGACAAGATTTCACAGGCGGACCGCACGCTGAACCAGTCCAAGCTTCGCAAGATGGCCAAGGATACGCAGGCCAAGCTGAAGAAGAGATGAGTGTGTGTTCTTCGGGCGTCTTAAAATCTGGCTCTGCCTGCTAGCGTTTTCGGCGATAGCATTCGCCGACGACGGTTTTGACTTGCCCGAGATGCCCGCGCCGGCGCCCAAGCCGGCCGAGGCTCCCAAGGACGCCCCAGCACCCTCTCAAACGCCTGTTCAAGCGCCTGTAACAAGTGCGGCACCTGCAACAGCGCCCGATACCGACGACGAAGCCGACGCCCCGCTGAACTTCGCCCCCATCGAAGCAACGACCGTTTCCGAAAGCGGGAACGTTACATCAGGGAACGCCCCCGCCGGGAACATCGCGGCCTCAGCCATCCACGCAAAAAAGATTCCCGCCTACCTGAACCGTCCCGTCCGCGTCGGCATCTTCGTCGATGTCAAGGAACTCCTCGTGAAGAACGGCGGTTCGGAATACCACCTCACCGCATCGTCAGGCAAGGTGAAAGTCGCGAAGGGCAAATCCAGGCCCGAGACCGTGAGCGCGAAAGTTTTCAACCAGGAAGGCCGTTGCACGTCCATCTCCACCGACAAAAAGTCCCTCGCCTACAACTGCTACCCCGGTAGCATCAAGGTTTCGGCTAAGGGGAACTCGCTCACCGCGGTAAACACCGTCGATGTCGAACAGTACCTCCGCGGCGTCATCCCTTACGAAATCGGCAAGCTGGACAGCAGCCGCTTCAGCGCGCTCGAAGCCCAGGCCGTTGCTGCACGCACGTACGCCTACAAGCATTTCGGAAGCCGCGAAGCCGCCGGCTTTGACATCTACGCCGATACCAAGGACCAAGTCTACAAAGGCCTTACCAGCGCAACCGCCCTCACCGACAAGGCCGTGCGCAATACCGCTGGAATCGTAATGATGTACAACGGCGAATTCATTATCGCCTATTACCATTCCACCTGCGGTGGCGAAACCGAAACGCTAGCCACCTGGGGCCGCGAAGACCTTCCCTACCTGCAAAGCAAGCCGGACCTTCGCCCCGATGGAACGCCCTGGTGCAGCGAATCCAGCTACTCCCAGTGGGAACGCAAGTTCAGCGAAAAAGAGACCGTGGCGCTGTTCAAGCAAAACGCCAAGGAAGTGAAATCGAAAATCACGAACTTTAGCGAGGTGCGCTCCATATCCATTCTGGACACGCTCCCGAGCGGGCGCATCCTCACGCTCGAAATCGATACCGACAAGGGCGTATTCCAAGTGATGGGAGACAAGGTGCGTTGGCTTTTCAAGAAGAACGGATCTATCCTCCCGTCCAGCTTTTTCCGCATCGGCTACGACGAAGGCGGATGGGTTATACGCGGTAAAGGGTTCGGCCACGGCGTAGGCATGTGCCAGATGGGCGTCCGCGCGAGGGCTGCCGCCGGTCAAGACTTTGCGACGATCCTCACCCACTATTATCCGGGAATCACCCTGGAAAAATTCGAAAGATGATCTTTGTCTTGAGCCAAGGGTGCGCCGCGAATTTCGGCGACGGCGAAAAAATCGCGAGGGTCCTTTCCCGACACCACGAGGTTCGTTTCGACTTCCCCGAAGCGGGTGCCGATGCCGAAGCGTTTTTCTTGAACGTCTGCACCGTGAAGGGGAACGCACAGGCCATCAAGCTTTTGACGAAGGTTCACGACGCCTACCCCGACGTTCTGCTGTTCGTGACCGGCTGTGCGCCAAAAGACTTCCGCGAAGAAGCAGTGAAAATTCACCCACAAGTCAAATTTACAAGCCTAAAGGAAATTCCCGCCTTATACGGGGACGACACCGGCGAGCAAGTCCGCACAAGCACCTTGCGAGAATCGCCGTTTACCGGCATCGTGAACATCGAAGAAGGCTGCATGGACGCCTGCGCCTTCTGCAGCACGCGCCTCGTGAAGGGGCGCTTGCACAGCTTTACGCCCGAACTTATCGTCGAACAGGTCGACGCCCTTGTAAATGACGGCTGCTACGAAATCCAGCTCACCGGGCAAGACTGCGCCTGCTACGGCTTTGACATCGGCACAAACCTCGCCGAACTCGTCCAGAAAATCCTCGCAAAGGTCCCCGGGAACTACAAGATCCGACTCGGCATGGGCAATCCGCGCCATATGTCGATGTACCTGGAAGCACTCCTGGACTGCTTTGCCGACGAACGGCTCTACAAGTTCGTCCACATCCCGGTCCAGAGCGGCAGCGACCGCGTATTGCTCGCGATGAACCGCAAGCATACCGCCGAAGACTTCCGCCGTCTCGCCACCCTGTTCAACACGCGCTTCCCGCGGTTCACGCTCAGCACCGACCTCATCGTCGGCTTCCCGGGCGAGGCTCAAAGCGACTTCGAACAAACTCTCCGCCTCGTCGAAGAGACCCGCCCCACAGTCTGCAACATCACCCGCTTTGTCGCCCGCCCGGGGACTCCCGCCGCCCGCGCCGAAGCCAGTGCAGACGCCGTCGACGGCAACATCAAGCACGAACGTTCCGCCCTCCTTTTCGACACCTTCCAAAAGATCGCCGAAGAGAACAACCGCAAGTGGGTTGGCGAAACGTGCACCGTCGTCACCGAAAAGAAGGGCTACCGCGAAGGAACGACCATCTGCCGCAATGCGGCCTACCGCCCTGTCGCCATCCCGGGGGACTACCCTGCCGGGACATCACTCCGCGTCCGCATCACCGGCGCAGAGCCATTCGCGCTTATCGCCGAAGTCCTGTAGCTTATACCGCAAACAGCCTCCAGCAAAATTAGACCACAGGCCGCCATCAAAATTACATCGAAAAAAAAGCCCCGCTCCGAGAGCGGGGAAACTTTTTTGCGTAGCGCCTTGAATTACTTCTTGGCTTTTTCGCGGCGGTAGCCACGGCGGTAGGTTTCAGCCGAACGCATGTAAGGCATCGTCATGATGGTCGGGCTTGCACCGCTACTCATGTAGCAGTATTCATACTGTTCCATCACGATGGCCACCTGGTAGATGTAGGGGCCCGTAGCAAGCAGACGGCCACTCTTCGCCACCGGGTAGACCTTGATATCTGCAAGGAGGGCGCCCGTAGAACCATAAAGCGGATGATCTTCGTCGCAACCCGCAACTACCTGGCCAGCACCGAGAGCCTTGTTGAAGTCTTCCTTCGTCACGCTCTTGTTGAACTGGTTCACGAAGTTGCCGAGGTGGTCGAACACGCGGATGTTCACGTGGAACGGCTGGGTCGTCGCGAAGGCAAAGCTCGTGCAGCTTTCGCTGCTGGAATTGCCGCTAGCGTCGGTACCGTCGTTATAGCAGAGCGTCTGGGATGTTCCCTGCCTCAGGCCGGCAACGTTCGTAGCCGTCACCGGCACTCCGTTCACGGAAGCCGGCACAGCAGCACCGGTAGACTTCATCAAAATATCGGCGTTATCCACGGCCCACGTCAGCGGGTTGGAACCCGGAACAGCCGGAATCGAGATGAGCACCATGTCCGCAGTCATATCTTCCTTGAGGCCATCGCTTCCGGCGATTGCGGTCAATTCTTCAGCCTCGGCCGTAAAGTCGGGGCGAGAAATACCCGGATCGTCCGGAATGATGTCCACCACGGCAACGGCGGTATACTGGATTTCCGCCCAATCGCCCTTAGGATCAAAGCCTTCCACAGCCTTGCCCGTCGTGGACTTGACCTGGAACGGCATCAGCCTGGACCAAGCAATCAACTGGTCCCATTCCGCCTGCGTGAAGCTGCCATCATTGCCATCATCGCGAAGGCCGTCGTCATACATGACGTTAAACGCAATCTTATCGCTACCGAGGAGGCCACCAGAAACCGTGGCACCCGAAGCATCAATCAAGACACCGTCGAAATTGTAAAGGATACCGTCGGCGCCCTTGTCGGTCGGGCCCGTGATGGAGCTGACCACAAAGCCATACGCCACAGTCTTGGTCAGGCCCGTAGCCGGATCCACCTCTTCGCGGAGGATGATAATCGACGGGGCATTGCTAGTCTGCATCATTTCCACCGTAGTGGGATCGAGAGCGGTATTCAGGAACAAGCTGTTGACGGCCTTTCCATCTTCGCCCACCTTGACCACGGCTTCGCCCACAGCGGGCTGACCATAACGGGACTTGGCCAATTCAGACAGAGTGGAATGAATCTTCATGTTGGAACCGTCCGTCTGGCGGTCGGCGTAGAAGAAGTGCAGGTGATGCCAAGATCCGTTCTTCCAGGTCTGGTCGGGATCGAGGTTGCAGTTTTCGTTATCACCGGTATAAGCAGCAAGCGGTTCACCCGGGCGGCAACCATGGGCATAAGCAGCGAGGAAGTCCATGTCGGCCTTACCGGATGCGGCAAGGTGCGTACCACCGAGGTCCACGACCAGCACGCCGTCCACATAAATCCACATGTCGTCGTCACCGGTAAATTCAAAAATTTCACCGGCGCCCTTATTGTACTTGAACTTCGCATAACCCATCATGGTAAGGCTGTAGTTGCGCAGATGGCGAGAACCAACAGCGCCATTGGCATTCACAGCAGCAACGGCAGCGCCAAGCGTCTTCGGTCCGCCATTATCTTTCCAAGACTGGCACAGGGCCGCTGTAGACTGACCCAAATAGTCTTCCTGGGAACTAGCCCACTTATAGTTATAGGGCGGGCAGAAGATGGACAAGGACTGCGGACCGTACTGGCAAGTTCCAGTCGCAGGAACCGGACCAAACGGGCATTCGCCACCGGAGAAGGAGCCTTTCCAGTTGTTATTCGCGTCAACCACATCGAGCGGGAAATAACCACCGTTGTTCCAGTTGTAGTCAATCTCGAAAGTATTCTTGGTCCCGGCAACCAGCGGAAGCTGCAAGACCGTATTCATTCTCGCATTAATCGCAGCATTCTGGAGGAGCGCACCGGATTCATCGCGGTCGGCATACCACTGAGCGAAGTACTGGTTATCGCAAGCATCGCGGGCCTTGAGAATCTTGGGCTCATACATCATATCGTCGCCCAGGCCCGGATTAAATTCAAGGTACTTATAGGCCATACCCGGCGTCACGAGCACCGGCTGGGACCACTGCTTGTCGCACCCCTTGGCCAGCATTTCGTGTTCATAGCCTCTCATCTTCTTGCCAGAACACATGAACTCGCCATACATGGTCTTCTGACCGGTCGTAGAAAGCTTGGTCTGCAAATAATCCGGCAACTGAGACTGGATACCCGGGTTCATTGCAATCGGGTAACCATCCGTACCGATGAAAATACCCAGGGCGGAATTGTCACGGCCATTTTCGGGGTCAGCGTTAGCGCATCCCCAAATGGCGTTTCCACGCTTGGCCACCCAGTTGGCATCATCCTGATAACCCGGATAAGCCCAAGTCGCATTCAAGTTCACTGAAGCTTCTTCAGAAAAGTTTTCAAAATCCGGATGGTTCGCCTGGAAATCACGGACAATGATATCCAATTCGGCACACTGCTTAGAGGGGTCCGAGGTGCAGTTCACCGTACCCGCAAAAACAAATGTGGAGCCAAAGGCTAGTCCGGCAATCAGAATCTGTTGTAGTTTCATATATACCAATCTCCACCTGTATTTTGATACAGGTTTTTTATCAACTTATACACTCTAAATATAAACCAAAAATGAGAATTTCATCCTCCCGCATTCTCAAAAAACATCAAAAAAACACATTTGCCAATTTTTAGTGACGAAAAACATCCCTATAGCGCTGACTGAAGGGCTTGGTCCGGCTTTTTTTGGGTACATTTGGGCCATGTTCGTAACTATTCTTTTTACACTCGCCTTTCTCCTGATATTTCTCCGCATTTTCCACCTTCGCGTAAAAGCCAATAGCGCCAAGACGGAATCTTTCCAAAGGCTTCCCGCCAAGGACAAAATGGCCGTTCTCAAGGAATGCCTGCTGAACAATCCGACCGAGGGGAATCTGCAAAACCTGAAGGAATTTTGCGACAAGGAAGGGCTTCCTTTCGATGCCGACGGTTACCGCCCGTTTATCAAGGAACAACTGGAACTGGCAAGAATCCACGCCAACTATGTCGAATGCGACGAACTCTACGTAAGGGAATGCGAATTCATCGACCGTACGGCACCGATGGAGTTCGCCGAAGCCGAAACAGCCCGGAACGCCGGAGATACCGACACCGCCACAATCCGCACGCTGGAGGGCATTTCCAGGCTTTACTCGGACGGGGCAATCATCAAGACGCTCACCGCGCTTGAGGGCGAATACCCCAAGGCCGCAGAACTGCGCCTAAAATACATTGCACTGGCCGAGGCCTGCAACGAGAGCGGCGCCGACGAAAAATCGCTCGAAGCGCTCCGCAAGCAGCGGGACGCCTGGATAGCGGACCTCCTCGCCTTCGAGAAATAAAAAAATCCCCGGCCAAGCCGGGGAATTTTTTTACAAGCGATTGCGGTTTCAGCTAGCAGGATTACTACTAAAACCAGCGCCAGGTCAGGCCGAAGAGCACCATCGTCTTGTACTGGGCGTCCTTGTCCTGATCGAGGTCGTAGGCCATGTCATAGCCGACCTGGAGTTCGATAAGCGGAGCAATCAGCACAGAAAGGAGGTTTTCCCACTTGCCGTCGATAGCTTCAACACCTTCGAAGTTGCAGAATGCCCACAGGCGGCTCTTGAAGCCCACGATGTCGGAAAGGGCGTACTTGAATTCCGTGATGGATTCGAGACCCGGTTCATCCCTGAACTTTTCGAACTTCTTCGTGTCGGCGTCGTCGGCATAGCCGTAACCGTTGGAGATGGTCATGCGGTTTGCAAAGCCGAGGCGCTGGCTGAACATGTCGTTCGGGATGTAGGCAAGACCGGCGACCTGAGTTTCATAAGCCGGATCCATGAAGCTGGAGACGGCCTTCTTGACTTCGTTGCCATCTTCGTCTTCGGTGTATTCGTAACCGGACAGCATCTGGGTTTCAAAGCGGTTACCGACATAGGGCTTGAGGACTTCGGTCATATTGAAGTCGACCATGGATTCCCAGAAGAGCCTGTCGGCGGCCTTGCGCTTGCCGAAGCCTTCGACCCATGTCTGACCGAGGTCAATGTCAACCAGGTTACGCCAGTTGGCAACTTTCCACTTGCCCTGCACGTCGGCATCGTACGTAATCATCCACGTGTAGTTCGACGTACCGTCTTGCTGCCAGTTGTGGAAGTTGTAGAAGTTGTACTTAACGGCAGCGACCACGTCGGCCGTCCAGTTTTCAGGAAGGGCGCCTTCAAACATTCCACCTTCCGCCATAGCAGGGGCGGCAAGGGAGCATGCGACAGCACTCGCCATGATCAATGATTTGAATTTCATATCATTCCTTTTTTTTTCGGCCTATGTTCAAGGCATAAGCCCTGGTTATACAATTTGCAATCTAATATAATAAAAAAAACCGCTTTTGCTCCAAGTTTTCTATAATTAGGTCAATGTCACGGAAAACCTTATCAAAAATCCTCACTATCGGGCTCCTCTGTTGCGTAGCCGCCCTGGCGGCAGAAAATGACAATAGGGAGGTTTCCCCCTGGAGGTTCAACGCCGGAATTTCCGTCGGCAATGTCACTCCCATGGCGTTAGGGGCTGGTTTCGGCTACAAGGCAGCCTTAATCCATATCGAAGGCCTCGGTTCCCACAACGGTCCCAACGACTTCTGGTGCGGATTGCGGGGCGGTCTCGACTGGACTTTTTTCTGGAAGCAGCCGTTTTCTATGGACATCGGCGTCGGAGGCGGCTACGCCTTCGCCGAGGCTCCGAACAAACTACACCAGGCCATCAACGACGCCAACGGAGGCAGGATCCTTTATCCGTACAACTACGTCGAGACGCTGGACGTCTCTGCCGAAGTCCGCGTTCACCTGTTCGGATTCTTTACGCAAATCGATGTTCCTATCCATTATTTCCGGAAGCACGACGAACCCGACATCCTCTGGCGCATCGGGTACTTGTTGGAGTTTTAGAAATAAAAAATCCCCCGGTTTTAAACCGAGGGATTTTTTGACAAATGTCTTTAGCGACTACTTCTTCGGAAGCTTGACTTCCTTGCCGAAGTCGACGTTCGTCTTGTTGCCGAGCAACAGGGCGCGCGTCTTGAGCGGGAGGCCGTAGCAGCGGATGAAGCCCGTAGCGTCCTTCTGGTCGTACATGTCGACGTCGGTGAATCCACCGAGGCCCATGTCGTAGAGGCTGTAGGGGCTCTTGATGCCGGCCGGGATGATGTTGCCCTTGTAGAGCTTGAGCGTCACTTCACCGGTAACAACCTTGTTCACTTCGGCGAAGAAGGCGTCCATAGCCTGGCGGAGCGGAGTGAACCACTGGCCATTGTACACGAGGTTCGCGTACGTCATGGACATCTTCTGGGCTTCGAACAAGGTTTCCTTGTCGAGCACGAGCTGCTGCAGGCATTCGTGAGCCTTGTACAGGAGCGTGCCACCCGGAGTTTCGTACACGCCGCGGCTCTTCAGGCCGACGAGGCGGTTTTCGACGATGTCCAACAGACCGCAAGCGTTCTTGCCACCGATCTTGTTGAGGAATTCGAGGAGTTCGACAGCGCCCATCTTCTTGCCGTTGATGGAAACCGGATTACCCTTTTCGAAACCGATGGTCACGTGGTCGGCCTTGTTCGGGGCCTTTTCATACGTGGCGGTGTGCTTGAGGAATTCGTACTTGTGTTCCTGTTCCGGGAATTCCAGGACGCCACCTTCGTGAGAGAGGTGCCACAGGTTGCCGTCTTCGGAGTAAATCTTCTTCTTGCTGATGCCGTTGAGCGGAATCTTGTGGGCGGCAGCGTAGTCGATAGCATCTTCGCGGCTGTGGAACGTCCACTTCGGGTCCTTCCACGGAGCGATGATCTGGAGCTTCGGGTTCAGGGCGGCGTAGGTCAGTTCGAAACGGACCTGGTCGTTACCCTTACCGGTAGCACCATGAGCAACAGCGTAGGCGCCTTCCTTCTCGGCAATCTTCACCTGGTACTTGGCGATGAGCGGACGGGCGAAAGAAGTACCCAGGAGGTAGGTTCCTTCGTACTTGGCACCGGCGCGAACGGTCGGCCAAACGTAGTCTTCGAGGAATTCCTTCTTGAGGTCGAGGACGTAGCACTTGGAAGCGCCAGTCTTCAAGGCCTTGTCTTCGAGGGCCTTGGCATCCGGGAAGTCGTTCTGACCGAGGTCGGCAGCGAAAGCGATCACTTCGCAATCGTAGTTTTCCTTGAGCCAGGGGATGATGATGGAAGTATCGAGTCCACCGCTATAGGCGAGGACCACTTTTTTCTTGGATTCTTTCTTAGCCATTTTGAATGTCCTTTAGGAAAATTTTAGACGGTACAAATATAGTATTTCATACCCCGATTTGGAAACCGAAGAAAAGCGACTGGGCCCACTCCGGGACGCCCCTGTTGAAATAGCGTTGGAAGCCGAGTTCCACCGAAATCCACGCCGAAGTCAAGTTCGTGTATGCCCAGGGCCATACATCCCTCAAGCTGAACGCCACGCCGGGCGTAAGGGTCAGGAGGTGCGCCCCCGCAAAGTTGTACTCATACATGGCGTCGCCGGTGATACCGAAAAGCTTGGAAAAACGCCAACCGGCGCCAAATTCCGCACCGACGGAAAAGCCGTCCAACATAAACATCTTTTCGCAATCCTTATGATGGACTACCGAATCCAGGTCCATCCCCGGGCGCCACCATTCTTCTTCGCGGTTATCCCATTCGTCGCGGAATTCCTGGATATCCGTAGATTCAAGGCCGAACACCGGAGAAAGGAACAGATCCACCGTCTTGAACGCCAAATGGAAGCGCGTATTCATCCTGTAGCGCTGATAAAGAATCATCACGTCCGAATCCAGGTCGCCCCCAAAAAAGCGGACATCGATACCGCCACTGATCCACGATGAATAGTAGTACTCGAGTTGTCCCTGCCATATGCCGAGGCAATCGCATTTTTCAGACGGGTAGAAGACTCCCCCCGCCACGCCGACAGAAAATCCCTTTTCCTGGTAGACGGACTGGCGCGGCAAGGCGATATTCCATACATCGCCCATTTCGTGCACTGTGGAATCCTGTACCGAATCAGCGACAGACGCCTCGGCAGCAAAAGCCGAGAGCACCATACAGCAAATCCACAGGGCGATACTCCTCATGCCCCACAATATAGATACTCGCCCACCCGAAAAACTAGCCAAGAAAGAAAAATCCCCCGACAACGAACCGAGGGAAGATAAAGACGAATGGATTTTGCGGTCTAGTTCGTGAGCAACAAGCGCCTCGTATTAACGAGGCGTGGTTGCGAGAGCAAAATCCTTACCGGAGGTTTCATTACCGACGAATGGATTTTGCGGTCTA